>NZ_JBITJV010000040.1:0-95907 GCF_044460385.1 Streptomyces sp. NPDC050121
GCCCCAACGAATACGAACACCGACACCACACCGCTAAACTCACGCTCGCCGCGTGATCAATAACCGCGTGCCCACCTTCACGGGGGAAGGCCCCCCGCCGCTGCGGCGGGCCGGGCTCCACGGCTCGGCCGGCCACCCGCAGCTCCAACGGGCCCAGCAGTCGAAAATCCGTCATGCCAACCCGTCTGATCGCTTCACTCCCCCACCTCGGGTGCGGATCCATCACAGCAGGCATGTGCGAGGTGGACAAGCTTTCAACAAGGTCGTCACCAGGTCGGCTCGCCACCATCGACATGAGAACGGGGCCTTGCCTCCGAAAAAACCAAAGGAGAGCACACGCACATGAACATGATCAAGAACGCGAAGAAGAGGATCGCCGTCGGCGCCGCGCTCACCATGGCCACGGCCGGCCTGGTCAGCGTCGGCCTGAGCACTCCGGCCAGTGCCGTCACGTGCAACAAGACGGTCAACGCGAGTGTGTCCGGGGGGCAGGCCAGCTGGGCCACCAGCTGCTCCGGCGGCAATATGCGCATCGCCGGCTGGGTGAAGGACACCAAGGCCGACGGGAAGTGCGCCCAGGTGAAGGCCATGTACTCGAACGGCACGCAGTGGAGCGCCAAGGCGTGCCCGGCGGACACCAACAACCCGAGCCACATCAGGTACTTCGACTTCAACGGCCCGGGCAGCGACGTACCGGTCTACCTGTTCACCGTCTGAGGCGACCGCGTCGTGGGGCCGGACGGAATCCGGCCCCACGATGGACGATATGAACGGAAGCCCCGGTGACCCCGGCGCAGGAGTCACCGCCTGATCTCCACAGAGATCAAGGGGCGCGCTGACGTGTGGCCCACTCGGCGGAGTCGGCAGGACCTTGGTGATTCGGGTCAGCCGCCTCCGCCGGGTGGGCTCCGGCACGCCTGGAAGCCCGGCCCGTCGGACAGCTACTCGCGGACCCCGGTGTCGCGCGGCGTGAGCCTGCCGCTCAGGGCAATCGGCCTGAGGAATGAAGCGCGTCGAACACCGTCTGGTCCACTGGCGAGACCCGCGCGAGGAGGACCGCATGCGCGGCACGGGCCTGTGGACCGCACATACGAGACAGGGACTGGATGCCGCGCTCGCGCAGATACCCCGCTCCTCCCAAGCCAAGATCCTGGTGCGGGTCGACGGCACCGGTGCCACGCACGGCCTGCTCAAGCGCCTTCAGGCGCTGAACACCACGCAGCGCAGTCAGCGACGTCAGCAGGGAGGCGCACTCCGGGTGACGCCGGTCGGCCGCGTTGAACGCAGCAGCCAGGGGTCCGGTGTCCAGGACCGTGGCGATCACACCGAGTCGCCGATGCGCTCGCAGGGGTTCACCCCCACTGGCGTGCGGACAGTCGCCCGAGAATCGCCAGGAATTTGTTCGATGTCCCCGCGTGTGTTCCTGTCTGGCGCGTCCCCCGGCGGCCCGTTCGCCGGGGAGGGCGGTCCTGGGGCGTCGGGCGGTGCCGGCGCCCCCGCCAGTGCGGCGGCGCGGAGGCCGGTTGGGGAGGGGGCCGCCGAGAGGGTGGTGCGCCGCTGGGCGGTCCAGCTCCCCGCTGGAGGCGGTGCCGGCCACCGCCCTCGGTGAGCCTGCGCGACGCACGTGAAGGGTCGGCCCCCCTGGTCGGCCCTTGCCTGCGAGCCGGCCCCCACGTGACTCTGCGCGTCATTCCGTTCGACGCGGGCTCGTTCCCCGACGCCGGGCAGACCGTGGTCTACCTGGAGGGGCCCGTGCCCCGGCTGGACACGGTTCAGATCGACAGTGCCCACGGTCCGGAATTCCTGTACCAGGAAGCCCAGTTGTCCAAGTACCGAACGCAACTGGACTGGATGGAAGCGCGTGCGCTGTCCCCCGAGGAGTCGTACGGGTTCATCCAGAACATCGCCAGCCACCTGTGAGGAGACGAACGTTCATGACGGACATCACCTGGGAAGACCCGTTCTGCGCCGAGAGATCAGCCTGCTTCCGCCTCGGCACCGACCCGACCGGCAACGCCTACATCGCGATAGCCGGCGCCGAGGACGCCTACCTCACCGACTCCCGCGAAGCGCTCCGCACGATGATCCTCGACATCAAGGCCGGCAAGGCCGATCACCTGCTCTGAGCCGGTGTCGCCTGCCCTGTCCCTACCCCGCCGGGCGGTAGTAGCCCAGTACCCAAGCCAGTTGTGCGAACCAACCCTGTAGCCGGTCCCTCGGCTTTGCCGTCACCATGCATTCGTAGACCCTGCCATCCAGGTGGACCACGGCGACCATGAGGGCCTTGCCGTTGGGGCTTGCCTTGTAGTGGACGCTGCGGATCTCGGGCCAGGGGAAGTCGATCGTGATGTCGTACATCTCGAAGGCGACGCCCGACGCGTCGACGACGACCGAGTTGTGCTTGTCGACCGCCAGGAACTCCGGGCCGGGCTGCGGCTGCGGCTGCGGCACGTACTGAGGAGGGCCCGCCTGCGGCGCGTATTGCGGCGGGGGCGGGCCGAAGCCCGGTGGGGTGGACGGTGGTGGAGGCGGGGGCTGGTCTGTCACAGCGGAAACCTACCCGGCCGCGGCTGCGCGCCCACTTTCGGTCCCCTCTGGCCCCGCTGAAACATTTCCCCGGACCCACTGCATCAATGAAGTGAGGGCAGCTGGGCAACCGACGCAGGGGGAACACTCATGAGGCAGGTCCGCGCGGACGAGTACGCCGAGTTCGCGGCGGCGCGTGCCCGACATCTGTATCGGTCGGCGTGTCTGCTCACCGCGGGGGACACGCACCTCGCCGAGGATCTGGTTCAGGAGACCCTCGGCAGGCTGTACGTCCGCTGGGGACGGGTGTCCCGGGTCGACAACCCGGCCGGGTACGCGCAGACCGTCCTCACCCGCACCTTCCTCGCCCACCAGCGCAGACGCAGCAGCCGCGAGCAGGCCGTGGACGTGTTCCCCGACATGCCCGACGGCAGCGGCAGCGACACGTCGTTGCGGCTGACGCTGATGCAGGCCCTCGGGCGGCTGCCGGCCAAGGACCGGGCGGTGGTGGTCCTGCGCTACTGGGAGGACCGGTCGATCGAGGAGACCGCCGACGCGATGAACGCCAGCTCGGCGGCCGTGCGGACGCGGTGCTCGCGCGCGCTCGGACGGTTGCGGGAGCTGCTCGGCGAGGACATGAGCGAGTACGCCAGGCCCTGAGGCCCAGCTGGCTCCGTCTTCGGTTCCGTCTTCGGTTCCGTCTTCGGTTCCGTCTTCGGTTCCGTCTTCGGTTCCGTCTTCGGTTCCGTCTTCGGTTCCGTCTTCGGTTTCGTCTTCGGCTCCGTCTCCGGTTTCGTCTTCGGCTCCCTAGTCGCTCCCCTCGCCATCCATCCTCTCCGCTCCCCTCGCCTCCTTCTCCAGCAGACGAGTTCAGTCCATCCCTCGTGGAAACGGTGGTTCACCATGCCCGTAGACCAGCACAGCGATCCCTTCGAGGAGCGGCTCTCCGCCGCTCTGCACGACGCCGGCGGTACCTTCGACAGTCCGGGCGGCGCGCTCGTCGCCGCGGGTCAGGCCCGGGGGCTCCGGCTGCGACTGCGGCGCAGGGCCGCGGTCGTGGGGGGTGCGGCGAGTCTCGCCCTCGTGGGGGTGGGCGGGGCGCTTCTGCTGCCCGGCGCCACATCCGCCCCGACGCCCTCCTCCGTCGCCGCCACCGGCAGCAGCAAGCCGACCTCCTACTCCGGTGACGACGTGGTCCGCACGCTCCAGAAGCTGCTTCCCAAGGGGAAGTTCACCAAGTCCGAGGCGCGTGGCACGGGCGAGCAGTTGCCGCCGCTCGCGGTGGGCGTGTTCGACGACGGCAAGGGCGAGGGGTCCATCTCATTGGGCCTGGAGCGGGTCCACTCGGACACGGGGAAGATCAATCCGTCCACCGCCGTGATGCCCTGCGCGGACAGCGAGCAGTCGGGCCTCGACAGCTGCAAGACCGAGCTTCTGCCCGACGGATCGGCGATCACCGTCTACCAGGGCTACGAGTATCCCGACCGCCGCGAGGACACCAAGGCGTGGGGAGCGGACCTGGTCACCCCGGCCGGGCAGCATGTGAGCGTCATCGAGTGGAACGCCGCGGCGGAGAAGGGGAAGCCGGTCACCCGTCCGGAACCCCCGCTGACGACCGCGCAGTTGAAGACGCTCGCCTCGGCGTCGCAGTGGCGCCGGATCGTCGACGCCATGCCCAAGGAGAAGAAGCCGACCGCCCCGACCGCCCCGTCGGGCACCAGGCCCGCGGAGATGGCCGGCTGGCTCATTCTGCGCAAGCTCAGTCTTCTGTTGCCGTCCGACCTGAAGCGCGTCTCGTACGGCAGCGAGGAGACCGGGTACGGCTACATGGTCGTGGACGACGGCAAGGGCGGGAGCCTGGTCCAGGTCAACGTGCAGCCGAACATGTCCGACGACGCCGACCAGCTGTACGGCCCCGGCTCCGAGACCCTCGCCGACGGCACGCGGGTCGCGGTCAAGCAGGGGCCGGGCGACAAGGGCGGGGCCGGGGTCGTGATGTGGACGGTCGACACCATGCGCAAGGACGGTCTACGCGTGGTGGTCAGCGCCTTCAACACCGCCCAGCAGAACAAGGCCGCGACCCGCGCGAAGCCCGCCCTCACGATCAAGCAGCTGCGGGCGATCGCGCTCAGCCCGCGATGGGTGAGCCAGAGCGACTGAGAGACGGAGGACGCAAGGGCGAGGGAGGAAGGTGAAGGTGGACTGGCCCTCCGGCGCAGGCTCAGGCCGCCCGAGCTCAGGCTCGGGCGGCGGCCGGCAGGGCCAGGATCCCCCCTAGGAGCTCAGAAGAACTCCGACCACGGCTGGTCCCAGATCTGCTTCACGCACAGCACAAGGAACAGCAGCCCCGCCAGCACGAGCATCGCGTTGCTCAGCAGTCCGTTGCGCCACTCCCTGGGCGTGCGGGAGGTGTTGAGCAGCCACAGCAGTGTCCCCGCCAGGAACGGCAGGAAGGCCGCGCCGAGTACGCCGTACAGGATGACCAGGCGGAACGGCTGGCCCTGGAAGAGCAGCACGATCGGCGGGAACGTCAGCCACAGCAGGTACGCCCGGAACGGCCAGGAGCGTTCCCGCTCGCCGGAGGCGACCTCGGCGCCGGTCGCCCCGCCGGTCGCCCCGCCCACCGACTCGCCCTGATGGCGGTACCGCGCCACGAAGTCGGCGAACATCAGGCTCACGCCGTGCCAGACGCCGATCAGGGAGGTGAAGGAGGTGGCGAAGAAGCCGATCAGGAAGAACTTGGCGGTCGCCGTGCCGTACTCCGCCTCCAGGATGTCGCTCAGCTGGACGAGCCCCTTGTCGCCGCTCGCGATCGCCACGTTCGCGGAGTGCAGCAGCTCCGCCCCGACGAAGAGCATCGCGACGACGAACACGCCCGTGGTGATGTACGCGACCCGGTTGTCGAGCCGCATGACCTTCATCCAGCCCGTGTTCGTCCAGCCCTTGGCGTTGACCCAGTAGCCGTACGCGGCCAGCGTGATCGTGCCGCCGACGCCGCCGATCAGGCCGAGGGTGTTGAGGACGGAGTCCTTCTCGTCGGGCAGGACCGGGAGCAGGCCCGCAAGTGCGTCGCCGAGGTTCGGGGTGACCCGGATCGCCAGGTACACCGTCACCACGAACATGACGCCCACCAGGACCGTCATGACCTTCTCGAAGACGGCGTACTTGTTGAACCAGACGAACACCAGGCCGACCAGCCCGCAGGCGATGGCCCACGACTTGAGGTCCATCACGTCCGGGAACAGCGCCTGGAGCGGCAGCGCGCTCGACGACATCGCCGCCGCGCCGTAGACGAAGCCCCAGACGACGACGTAGACGACGAAGAACCATGTCGTCCAACGGCCCAGGCTCGCCCAGCCGTCGAAGAGGGTGCGGCCGGTGGAGAGGTGCCAGCGGCCGGCCGCCTCGGCGAGGGAGATCTTGACGAGGCAGCCGACGACGGCCGCCCAGAGCAGGGTGTAGCCGAAGTTGCTGCCGGCGATGAGGGTGGCGACCAGGTCGCCGGCGCCGACGCCGGTCGCCGCGACCACGATGCCGGGGCCGATGTACTTCCAACTGGATTTGCGGGGGGAGGTGTTGCTGTGGAGGTCGATGTCGGATGGAGCCTCGGTGTCCGTGGAGTCTCCTGTGGGGGGTCCCGTGGTGTCCGCCATGAAGGTCAAGAAAGCCCAAAGAAGCCGGTCCGGCAAGAGGGCACACTCGATTACACCCGGAGGAGCTACGCGGGGCCGGGCAGGTCAAAGAAGGGCAACGCGGGCCGACACGGGGCAATGCGGGGCAACGCGGAGCTACTCGCAGGCGCAGGTGCCGAGTTCGAACCACACGGTCTTGCCCGGTCCGTCCTGGCAGCAGCCCCAGCGCCGGGCGAGCGCGTTCACCAGGAACATGCCCCGGCCGCTCTCCGTGCCGCCCGCATGCAGCACCTGCGGGGTGCGACGGCATGGGGGTCCCCCCGGCTCGAGCGGAGTCGAGAGAGAGGGGGAGTCGGCGACCTCGCAGCGCAGGACGCCGTGCGCGGCGCTCAGGGTGAGGCGGAAGCGGCTCGCGCTGTGCAGCAGGGCGTTGGTGGCCAGCTCGCTGACCAGTAGCTCGGCGGTGTCCACGAGCTCCTCCCGGTCGGCCGGCCCCCAGCCCTCCAACTGTCTGCGCACCTGCGCGCGGGCCTCGCGGACGGCGCTGGGCCGGGGGTCGTACTCGACACTCCAGTGGCCTGCCCCTATCGGCGGCTGGGGGTAGGCGCCGTACTGGGGGGCGGGGTCCGGGACGGGGCCGCTTCGCCCGGAAAGTCGCAGCATGGGGTCAGGATCTCCTTTTGGGCGCCGTCCGCGTACGGGGAGGACTACCCGATTCCGTACCTGTCGAGAGGCCGAGTCCGCACATCTATACGTACTGCAGCCGTACGGTCGTCCCGGCGCCGCCGCCCGTGCCCGACTGTCGGACGTCCACGTACGCGCACACCTGGCGGGCGAACCACAGGCCCTGGCCGGGCGCCAACTCGGCGGTCGGCGGCGGAACGAAGCCGGCGAGGGGGTCGTCGAGGCGGCTGGCCAGCAGTAGTTCGCAGACGCAGCCGGGGGCCTCGCCCCACAGCAGCGCGCCGGTGACCGGTGCGAGGGAGGCCGCCTCGGCGACGGCCGTGGCGAACAACTCCGCGTCGACGGCGGCCAGTCCACGGCCCGCAGCCCAGGCCCGGACGACGTCCGGCGCGGGGTCGGCGAGCGGTACGGCGTCCGCGGGGGTCAGCGGCAGCGGTACGGCGTCCAGCTCGGTGGCGAGGCGCAACGGGTCCTCGTACACGCCGCTGTCCGGGTGGGCGCGGCGGGCCGCCTCGCTGAGGGCGGAGCCGGCGGTGCGGGTGTCGTAGACGCACATGGCCGTGGTCGCCGTCGGCGCGAAGAGGAGGTTGGCGAGGGCCTCGTAGCGGATCCACTCGGCGCTCTCGCGCGGGGAGCGGCCGGCCCGGCCGTTCCACACGGGCTCCATGAGGAGGTGGGCCCGGCCGCCGGGACCGGTGTGCGCGGCGACGTGCGCGGCCGCCCGGGCGATGGCGTTGGCGGCGGAGCCGGTGTACCAGTCGGTGTGCGGGACGAGGCCGACGTCCTTCGCGTCGGCGCCGAGGGCGTCGCGCAGGAGGTCCAGCTTGTCGGGGGCGACGATGGCGACGGGCGGGGGCTCCTCGATGGCGGCCAGGCCCTCGGCGAGGAAGGGGAGGGCGGCGGCGACGAAGGCCTCGTCGGTGGCGGAGACGGACATACGGTGGTCGAACGTCCCTGGGGCGGCGGCGGTGGCGTCGGATTGAGCGGACATGGGTCCGGGGTCCCCATCGGTCGGGTGGGTGGGTGGGTGAGTGAGCGGGTCGGGGTTGGCTTCGAAGGGCGCGGTCCAGCCGGTAGCGGCCCTCTCGGGAGGCTCCGCAGACGGCCGCGCAGGCCGGAGAGGTGCACGAAGCGGACGCCGTCGGGGAAGGCCCGGGCCACGCGGGCCGCGATCCGGCCGGCCAGGCGGGTCTTGCCGACGCCGCCGGGACCGGTCAGGGTGATCAGTCGGACCCTGGCCAACAGCTCGCGCCCTGCCGCCAGTTCGCCGCGCCGGTCGACGAAGCTGGTCGTCTCCACCGGCAGGTGACAGTCCCGGCGCGGCGCTGATCCGCCCATGATCAGCCAGTCCTCTGAGGGTGTGATGCGGTGGGTTCCCGCGCGAGCCCTCAGCCTCCCCCGGGCCGTACATCTATGCACTCCCGCCTCACACGCATGGGCGTACTTCCCCAGGATCCGCTTCCGAAGGTGCGACCGTGGCTACAATGCGCGGCCGGTCGCTCACGGCTGCGCATGATTCAGGCCAACCGTCCCTTTGTCGTCTCTTGACCTGCTCATGCCATGCCCGGACGATGAGCGGCACCGCACCGCCGCACACAGCAAGCGCACAGCCCCCCACGACCGCTCCCCACAAGGAGAGTTCATGCGACTTCGCATTCGCGGCTCAGGATCCGGCGCTCTCGGCGCCCGCGGCGGCAGACGAACCGCCGTGCTCGCCACCCTGCTGGCCCTCGCCCTCGCCGCACCGCTCTCGGCGACGGTCACCGAGGCCGCGGCGGGCGGCGCCCCCAAGCCGACGGCCTCCGCCGACGACATCCGCCAGTACGAGATCCACATCGCCCACAGCACGCCCGGCATGCGCACCGCGATCGCCGCGTCCGGGGTCAGCGTCGACGAGGCCGACGAGGAGACCGTGGTGGTCTCCGGGCGCGCCGACCAGATCAAGAAGCTGCGCACACAGGGCTACGAGGTCTCCCTGCTCGGCTCGGCGCCCAACCGGATCGCCGAGAACGAGGTGCGGCTCTACGACTTCCCGTCCGCCGACTCGAAGTACCACAACTACGCCGAGATGACGACGGAGATCGACCAGCGCATCGCCGCCTACCCGAGCATCATGAGCAAACGGGTCATCGGCAAGTCGTACGGCGGCCGGGACATCATCGCCGTCAAGATCAGCGACAACGTCGGCACCGACGAGGCCGAGCCGGAGGTGCTGTTCACCCACCACCAGCACGCCCGCGAACACATGACCGTCGAGATGGCCCTGTACCTGATCCGCGAGCTGGGCGCCGGCTACGGCTCCGACTCCCGTGTCACCAACATGGTCAACGGGCGCGAGATCTGGATCGTCCCGGACCTCAACCCGGACGGCGGCGAGTACGACATCGCCACCGGTTCCTACCGCTCGTGGCGCAAGAACCGGCAGCCCAACTCCGGTTCCTCGTACGTCGGCACGGACCTCAACCGGAACTGGAACTACAAGTGGGGCTGCTGCGGCGGCTCTTCGGGGTCCACGTCCTCGGAGACCTACCGGGGTGCGTCCGCCGAGTCGGCGCCCGAGGTGAAGGTCGTCGCCGACTTCGTGCGCAGCCGGGTCGTGGGCGGGAAGCAGCAGATCACCGCTGGGATCGACTTCCACACCTACAGCGAGCTGGTGCTGTGGCCGTTCGGGTACACCGGCGCGGACACGGCGACCGGGATGACCGCGGACGACAACGCCGCGTTCAAGGCCATCGGACAGAAGATGGCCGCGAGCAACGGGTACACCCCGGAGCAGGCCAGCGACCTGTACATCACGGACGGGTCGATCGACGACTACCTCTGGGGCACGCACAAGATCTTCGACTACACGTTCGAGATGTATCCGTCGTCCAGCTCCGGGGGCGGGTTCTACCCGCCCGACGAGGTCATCGAACGGGAGACTTCCCGTAACCGGGACGCGGTGCTGCAACTTCTCGAGAACGCGGACTGTATGTACCGGTCGATCGGGAAGCAGAGCCAGTACTGCAGCTAGTCGGCATCCTTGGCTACGACGTCCTCGGCTTCGGTGTCCTTGGCTTCGGCGTCCTTGGCTTCGGCCTTGGCTTCGGTGTCCTCGGCTTCGGCCTTGGCTTCGGTGTCTTCTTCGCCGTCTTCGAAGTAGGCGTCGAGGACCGCGTCCAGTTGCTCGTCCCACTCCTTGAAGCGCGCCCTGGCCGTCGCCTCGATCTCGATCGGGTACCAGCGACGGTCAGGGGTGTGCACCGTGATGGTGAACCGCTTGCCGAAGCGCGGCGCCTCGGTCTCGATCGCGCCGATCTCGTCCCAGCGGAACTCGCACTCCTCCTCGTCGAGGCGGAGCCGGACTCCCTTGGCGTCGGCGGCGATCCGCGCACGACGGTCGGAGGCCTCGAAGACGGGACCGTCGGAGGACTCGTCCTCGGCGGACTCGTCCTCGGCGGTCTCCCCCGCCGGGGTCTGCGTCTCCGTCCCCTCGACGATGTCGCCCTCGGCCACATCCGCCGCATCCGCCTCGTCCGCCGCCTCGACCTTCTCGGCCGGCTCGGTGTCCTCCGGCTCCGCGATCGCGGGCGGCGTGAGCCCGGGGATGAAGGCCGGGTCGAATCCGGCGCCCTTCAGGGGCTCGCCCTCCAGGGGCTGGCTGCTCGAACCTATCCGCTGCTGCTCCACAGCGGGAAGTATGGTCGAAGATCCTGTGCCGGACACAGCCAGCCCCAACTTCGTTATGAGACGCCTACACGAGACGCCTACACGAACAGGCACAATACGGCCGCCACGACGAACCCCGCCACCGACAGCACCGTCTCCAGCACGGTCCACGTCCTGAGGGTGTCGCGCTCGCTGATGCCGAAGTACTTGGCCACCATCCAGAAGCCGCCGTCGTTGACGTGCGAGGCGAAAATGGAGCCCGCCGAGATGGCCATGATGACGAGGGCCACAAAGGCCTGCGAGTGGTCGCCCTCGGCGAGCAGCGGCGCCACGATGCCCGCCGTCGTCACGATCGCCACCGTCGCCGAGCCCTGGGCGACCCGCAGCACCACGGAGATCAGGTACGACAGGACGATCACCGGCAGGCCGACGTCGTTGAAGGTGTCCGACAGGGCCTGGGCCACCCCGCTCGCCTTGAGGACCGCGCCGAAGATCCCGCCCGCGCCGACCACCAGCAGGATGTTGCCGACCGGCTTCAGCGAGGCCGTGGAGACCGTCTCCAGCGACTTGCGGGACCAGCCGCGTCGGATGCCGAGCAGGTAGTAGGCGAGGAGCAGCGCGATCGTCAGCGCCACGAACGGGCTGCCGAAGAACTCGACGACCGAGCGGCCGGTGGAGGGGTCCAGGGCGATCGAGGAGAAGGTGGCCGCCAGGATCAGCACCAGCGGGGTGCCGATGATGCCGACGACCGTGCCGAGCGGCACCGGGTCCTCGCGCGGGAGAACGCCCTGCGCCCGCTGTTCCTCGACGACCGCCTGCTTCGCCTCCGCCGCCGCCTCGACCATGTCCTGCGGCACGGCGACGAAGATGCGGCGGCCGATCCACGCCGAGTACGCCCAGGCCGCCAGCACCGCGGGGATGCCGCAGACGACGCCCATGAGGATGACCCAGCCGAGGTCGACGTGGAGGAGGCCGGCGGCCGCGACCGGGCCCGGGTGCGGGGGCAGGAACGCGTGGGTCATGGACAGGCCGGCGAGCAGCGGCAGGCAGTAGAGCAGGATCGACCTGCCGCCGCGTTTGGCGGCCGCGTAGACGATCGGGGCCAGCACGAAGATGCCGACGTCGAAGAAGACGGGGATGCCGAAGATCAGGCCGGTCAGGCCCATGGCGAGCGGGGCGCGCCGCTCGCCGAACAGCCCCAGCAGCCGGGACGCCAACACCTCTGCGCCGCCGCTGACTTCGAGGACCGCGCCGAGCATCGTGCCCAGGCCGATGATGATCGCGACATGGCCGAGGATGCCGCCCATGCCGGACTCGATGGTGGAGACGGCGTCCGAGCGCTGGACGGTGCCGAAGAGTTCGGTCACGGACAGGCCGGCCAGCAGGCCGACGGCTATGGAGACCGCGAGGAGCGCCACGAAGGGCTGGAGTCTGACCTTGATGATCAGGAAGAGGAGGAGGGCTATGCCGAGGGCGGCGACCGTGAGGAGGCCTGCGGTGCCGTCGACGAGCAGGAGCAGGCCACCGGTGTGGGGTGGGGCCTGGGTGGGAGCGGATGCCGCGAGCAAGGGGGACATCGGGGGGTCCTCTGGGTAGGCGCATACTGCTTTCGGGCAGGGGGTACCGCGGGACGGCGCGGGGTGGTGCGCCGTCCCGGCATACGGGGCGCGGGAGTTGCCGGAGTTTCGCGAGTTGCGGAAGTTGCGGGAGTCGCGGAAGTTGCGGGAGCTGCGGGAGCTGCGGGAGCTGCGGGAGCTGCGGGAGCGTCAGCGGATCAGCCGAGGACGGCGAGTGCGTCGATCTCGACCAGGAGTCCCGCGGGAAGGCCGACGTAGACCGTGGTGCGGGCGGCGGGCGGGGCGGTGAGGGGCTGGGCCTCGAAGTAGGCGTTGTAGAGCTCGTTGAACTCGGCGAAGTGGTCCGTGTCCGTCAGGTAGACGCGGATCATCATCACGTCGTCCCAGCTCGCGCCGCCTTCCTCCAGGATCGCCTTGACGTTGGCGAGGGTCTGCAGGGTCTGCTCGCGCAGGGTGGGGCCGGCCGGCGTCGGGGGCTTGCCCTCCTCGGCGGGGAGGAAGCCGACCTGGCCCGCGACCTGGAGGATGTTGCCCTTGCGGACGCCGTGCGAGAACTTCGCGGGCGGGGTGGTGTGGGTCTTCGGGGTGAGCGCGATCTTCTCGGTCACGGTCTTCTCGGTCATGAGGTGGCTTCCTTGATCGGTGTCCTGCCGGAGTACTCGCCGCTGATGGCGTCCGCAGCGCGGCGCACCAGCGGGAGGAGGGTGAGGAGTTCGTCGGCGGTGACGACGACGTTCGGCGCGGAGACCGACATCGCGGCGACCACCCGGCCGTCGGCGCCTCTGATCGGCGCGGCGACACAGTTGATGGACTCCTCGTGGCCACCGAGGTCGGTGGCCCAGCCCTGTTCGCGCACCTTCTCCAACTCCCTCAGGAATGCGGGGGCGTTGGGGGTGGAACGGGCCGTGTAGAGGGGGTAGTCGAGCTTCTCCGCGACCGCCCGCCGCTCGGGCTCGGGCAGATCGGCGAGAAGCAGTTTGGCGACGGCGGCGACGGTGATGGCGACGGGCTTGCCGATCCGCGAGTACATGCGGACCGGGTAGCGGCTCTCCACCTTGTCGATGTAGAGGACCTCGCCCTCCTCGTGGACGGCGAGGTGCACGGTGTGCCCGCAGGACTCGTTCAGCCGGACGAGGTGGGGGTGGGCGATCTCGCGGATGTCGAGGTTCTCCATCGCCTCCTGGGCGAGGGCGAAGAGGCGGGCGCCGAGGCGGTAGCGCTGGTCGGACTGGCGGTAGACGAGGCCGTGTTCGTGGAGGGTGCGCAGCAGCCGCAGGGCCGTCGATTTGTGCACGCCGAGGCGGTCGGCGACCTGTCCGAGGTCGGCGGGTCCCTCGGCGAGCAGCGGCAGGATGCTCAGGGCGCGGTCGACGGTCTGGCTCATGGGGTGCGTACCTCCTCTTCGGCCCGGCCTTCCCGGTCTTCGGTGTGCGTCCAGCCGGGGCCGAGTCGAAGTGTCCCCCACGCGTCGGAGTCGAGGGCGGCCAGCCGGTCGGCGTGTGCGCGCGTCGGGGGGACGGCGAGGTCGCCGGGGGCGGTGAGGGCGGCTGCGGCCATCAGGTGTCCGTGCCGGAGCCGGTCGCGCACGGGCAGCCCGCGCAGGGTGGCGGACAGGAACCCGGCAGCGAAGGCATCCCCGGCGCCGACTGCCGCGCTGACCTGGACCGTCGGGGCGGATTCGAAGGTGACCGTCGTCCGGCCCGCGCCGGAGGGCGGCGTGGGACGGAGCCGGTGTGGGCGGTCCGGCGCCGGCGGGGCGCCGCCGTCGTGGCCGCCCGTGAATGCTGTCGCTCCCTGGGCTCCCTGCTTCACCACCAGCATGGTCGGCTCCGGCAACAGGGCCCTGATCGCCGTGGGTCCGCCTGTGACTCCCCACGCCTCCTGTGCCTCGTCCTCCCCCACGAACACGATGTCCGCGGCGCGTGCCAGTTCCAGCAGCACGCGCGGGCCGTCGGTGTCCCGCCACAGCCCGGGCCGGTGGTTGACATCGAAGGAGATCAGCGGGCGCCCGGGCCGGCAGGCCGTCAGTTCCCGCAGCAGGCCCAGACACTCCCCGGAGAGGGCGGCCGTGATGCCGCTCAGGTGCAGCACGCGGCCCGCCCGCACCGCCGTCAGGTCCGTGTTCGCCACGGACATCGCGGAGGCTGCGGAGCCGACCCGGTAGTAGGCGACCTCGTGCGCGTCGGTGGCGCGGTCCCCGGCGGTGCGGAAGTAGACGCCGGTCGGGCGGGCGGGGTCCCGGCGTACGGAGGTCACGTCGACCCCGTAGGAGGCGATGGTCTCGACGAGGTGGTCACCGAACCCGTCCGCGCCCACCCGGCTGACCCAGCGCACCGTGTGTCCGGCCGCCGCCAGCGCGCAGGCCACGTTGGACTCCGCGCCGCCGATGCCCCGGTCGAAGGACGGCACGTCGGCGAGGCGGCCGGGCCGGGAGGGCAGGAAGGCGACCATGGACTCGCCGAGCGCGACGACGTCCACGACGTCGGGGGCATTGCAGGGTCCAGTGGTGGTCACGATCCTCATAGCTCCCGTGCCTGTCGGCGGTTCCGTTGACCCCGCGTTGGCCGAGATGTTAGACAGCAGCAAGCGACATACGCAATGGACGTTGCACAGATTGCAACGCTCCTGATCAGGGAGGTTCCATGGGTACCGAGGCATTCGAGGCGCTCGCCCGACTCGCCGAGGAACGCGTCGACCACCGCTTCAAGGGCCTCCCGCCGGACGCCGACGGCCTCACCGTCGGCGAGCTGGCCGCCCAGCGCCGCAACCTCTTCACCGGCGGTTTCACGACGCCCGTGCTGGCGCTCTCCGCCGAGCGCCTGGAGCACAACCTGCGGCTCATGGAGACGTACACCGCCCGCCACGGGCTGGTCTTCGCCCCGCACGGCAAGACGTCCATGGCCCCACAGCTGTTCGCCCGCCAGATCGAGCACGGCGCGGTGGGCATCACCCTCGCGGTGCCGCACCAGCTGCGGGTGGCGCGGGCGTTCGGGGTGCGGCGGATCTTCCTGGCGAACGAGCTGGTCGACCCGGTGTCCCTGCGCTGGATCGCCGCCGAGCTGGACGCCGACCCCGACTTCGAGTTCGTCTGTTACGTCGACTCCGTGCGCGGCGTCGAGCTGATGGGCGCGGCGCTGCCCGACGCGGGCCGCTCCCTGGACGTCGTCGTCGAACTGGCCGCCGGTGAGGGCGCCCGCACCGGGGTCCGTACGGAGGCGGAGGCCGCGCTGGTCGCGGACGCGGTGGCCGCCGTGCCGTCCCTGCGGCTGGCCGGCGTCGCGGGCTACGAGGGCGAGGTGCCGCAGGCGACGCCGGAGCGGGTGCGGGCGTGGCTGGACCGGCTGATCGCGCTGGCCGTGGACTTCGACAAGGCGGGCCGGTTCGCTGGGCTGCACGAGATCGTGGTCAGCGCGGGCGGCAGCGCCTGGTTCGACACGGTGGCGGACGTGTTCGCCGGGATCCCCGAACTGTCCGCTCCCGTACTGAAGTTGCTGCGTTCCGGCGCGTACGTGTCGCACGACGACGGCCACTACCGCAAGCTGACCCCGTTCAACCGGGTGCCGCAGGAGGGCGCGCTGGAGCCGGCGTTCCGCCTGTGGACGCAGGTCGTCTCCCGCCCCTCCCCCGACCAGGCGTTCGTCAACGCGGGCAAGCGGGACGCTGCCCACGACCTCGATCTGCCCTTCGCCCAGGTGGTCCGCCGTGACGGCACGGAGGGCCCCGCCACCGGCGTCTCGGTGACCGGGCTCTCCGACCAGCACGCCTGGCTGCGCACCACGCAGGAGGCGGACCTGCGGGTCGGCGACTGGGTGGGCCTCGGCCTGTCCCATCCGTGCACGACGTTCGACAAGTGGCCGCTGATCCCGGTCGCGGAGGCGGACGGCACGGTCGTCGACTACATCCGCACCTTCTTCTAGGAGCCGCAGCGATGGAAGACCTCGTCATCCGGGACGCGGACGTCGTCGACGGCACCGGCGCGGACTCCTACCGCGCGGACGTGCTGATCGACGACGGACGGATCGTCGCGATCGTCAAGGAGGCCGCCGCGGCGGGCTGTCAACGCCCGAAGGCCGTACGGGAGTTGGACGCGGAGGGCCTGACCCTCTCGCCCGGCTTCATCGACATGCACGCCCACAGCGACCTCGCCCTGCTGCGCGACCCCGACCACAGTGCGAAGGCCGCGCAGGGCGTCACCCTGGAAGTCCTCGGCCAGGACGGGCTGTCGTACGCCCCGGTCGACGACCGCACCCTGGAGGAGGTCCGCCGGGCCATCACCGGCTGGAACGGTTACGGCGACGACCTCGACTTCGACTGGCGGTCGGTGGGCGAGTACCTGGACCGTCTGGACCACGGCTTCGACGGCGAGGGCATCGCCGTCAACGCGGCCTATCTGATCCCGCAGGGCACGGTGCGCGCCCTCGCCGTCGGCTGGGAGGACCGCCCGGCGACGCCTCGGGAGCTGGACCGGATGCGGCGACTGGTCGCGGAGGGCCTGGAGCAGGGCGCGGTCGGCCTGTCGTCCGGCCTGACGTACACGCCCGGCATGTACGCGCCGGACTCCGAACTGACGGAACTGTGCCGGGTGGTGGCGCGCCACGGCGGCTACTACTGCCCCCACCACCGCAGTTACGGCGCCGGCGCGCTTCGGGCGTACGCGGAGATGGTGGAGCTGACCCGCGCGGCGGGCTGCCCGCTCCATCTCGCCCACGCCACCATGAACTTCGGCGTGAACGAGGGCCGCGCCCCGGAACTCCTGACCCTCCTGGACAAGGCCCTGGACGCCGGCGCCGACATCACCCTCGACGCCTACCCCTACACCCCGGGCTGCACCACCCTCGCCGCTCTCCTGCCCAGTTGGGCGAGCGAGGGCGGCCCCCGGGAGATCCTGCGCCGCCTCGCGGACGACGACACGGCCGCCCGGATCCGTCACGACCTGGAGGTGACCGGCGCGGACGGCTGCCACGGCGTGCCCGTCGACTGGGACACGGTCGAGATCTCGGGTGTGGGCGACGAACGCCTGGTGGACCACGTCGGCCGCACGGTCCAGGAGTCGGCGACCCGGCGGGACGAGGAGCCCTGGACGACGGCCCGCCGTCTGCTCCTGGAGGACCGGCTGGCCCCGACGATCCTCCAGCACGTGGGCCACGAGGAGAACGTCCGCACGATCATGCGCCACCGCGTCCACACGGGCGGCTCGGACGGCGTCCTGGTCGGCGCCAAGCCGCACCCGCGCGCCTACGGCACGTTCCCGCACTATCTCGGCCACTACGCAAGGGAGTTGGGGATCCTGTCGCTGGAGGAGTGCGTGTCCCACCTGACCGGCCGCCCGGCGGCCCGGCTGCGTCTGCCCGACCGCGGCCTGATCCGCGAGGGCCACCGCGCCGACCTGGTCCTGTTCGACGCGGGCACGGTGGCGGCGGGTTCGACCTACGAAGCCCCCCGCACGCTCCCGACGGGCATCCCGCACGTCCTGATCGACGGCCGCTTCGTCATCGAGGACGGCAGGCGCACGGAGGTGCTGGCGGGGCGGGCCATTCGACGTACGCCGCTGTGACTTGCCTTGGGGGCGCGGGGAACTGCGCGACCAGCCCCCGCGCACCCGCAGACAAGCACGGCGTGACCCAGCGGCGCGCTACGGCTTGGGCAGGACGCACCCGCTCGCGCTCAGGTTGAGCTGGTTGCCGGTCGTGAAGCAGGCCGGGATCTGGTAGATCTCCTGGGCATAGTTGATGCCCTCACGAACGACGACGTTGCCGCTCGCGTCGACCTCGCACGGGTTGTTCTCGGTGCAGCGCTGGCCGTCCTCGTTGCCCGTGTTGTTGACGGCGACGACCTTGCCGGTGGACTGGTCGATCACCGGCGAGCCCGAGGTGCCGCCGATGGTCTGGCAGGCGGACGTGTATCGGACCGAGTCCTTCCAGGTCCAGTCGCCCTCCTTCAGGCGGTACACGAACCCGTCGATGTTGCAGTTGTAGAGCCTCTTCCAGTAGCCGGAGGCCACGGTGATGGCGGTGCCGGCGGTCGGGTGGGTGTCCTGCACGGTCAGCGCGGAGATCCCGTAGGAGCTCCTGATCGCCGCGTAGGTGCTGGTGAGCTGGTAGATCGACACGTCGGTGTCGGTCATCGTCCCGTAGGCGAGCTTGCTGGCGCGCAGGGTCGCCACCTTGCTGCCGGCGGAGTTGAGCAGGCTGAAGGTCCGGCTGGACGCCTGGTTGACGAGCACCTCGCCCGGCTGCGGGAAGCCGGTCGACAGGCAGTGCCCGTTGGAGAGCACCAGCGCCGGGGCGGTGTCCAGGGAGTTCGGGAAGCGGATGACCGAGCCGGAGCAGTTGCTGAGCGCGACGGTCCCGGCGAGGTTGACGGCCTTGAGCGTGGGCGCGGCCGTCCTGGTGGCCGCGGTGGTGTCCGCCTTGACCGCGATCGTGGAAGCCGAGGCGGCGGGGGCCGCGCTCACCGGTGCGGCGACCGCGGGTGCCGCGCCCGCCCCGGCGATGGCCAGGGCGAAGAACGCGGCGACGAGAGGCTTTCTCATGTGGGGGTCCCCTCTTACGACAAGGCGACCGGAGATCTTCCGGTCGCCCGCTGCTGGGTCATACCTGTTTTGTCATGCGCATTGTTAGTGCCGGAGGAGGAGAGATCAAGGGTCTGTTTTCAGCCGCGGGCAGGGGGCCACGGCCGCACGCCCGATCCCTCGCATGGCGAGGCCGACCCGCGCGGGCCTATCGCGGAAGGGACTCTCCGCGCCCATCGCGCCCCATCGCCGGCGGCCGTCGCCCACCCGCCGTCGCGAGGGAGGTCGGCTCTCGTGGACCTGTTCGACCCCGTCCTCCACGAGGGCACGTACTCCTCGCCCCGTGTGCGGCACGCGCATCTGGAGACCCACGGCTCGATCGCCTGGACGGAGAACGGCCGGCTGAACGTCCGCACCAGCTCGCAGTCGCCGTCGATCGCGAAGGTCGAACTCGCCCATCTGTTCTCGCTGCGCCCCGACCAGCTGCGCGTGTTCTGCGCCCGTGTCGGCGGCGGCTTCGGCGGCAAACAGGGGGTCATCTCGGAGGATCTGGCGGCGCTCGCCGCGTTGGACACCGGGCGCCCCGGACGGTGAAGCTCGAAGCCAGACACGACGGCACCCTCACCGCGTTCCAGGTCCGCAACGTGTCGAACACGGGCGCCTACGGCAACCACGGCGGTGAAACGCTGTACGCGGGCGGCGCCGCCGTCATGATCTACCGCTGCCCCGACAAGAAGTACGACGCGTTCTCCGTCTACACCAACACCGTGCCGAGCGGAGCGCTGCGCGGGTACGGGATGACCCAGCCGGCGTTCGCCGTGGAGTCGGCGATGGACGAACTGGCGCTCGCGCTGGCCCTCACCTGTTCAAGGTCCCTCAGCCGAGACCTGGCTCACCCGTCCACAACCTCCCCGGACAGAACACCTAGCGCCGCTTGACGCCTCCGCGCCCGTGTCCGCGGCCGCCGTTGCCGGCCGTCGGGGTGGTCGGCGTGGGGGGCTGGGAGGCGGCGGTGGGCGACTGCGTCGCACTTGTGCCGGGGCCGGTGACCGCGCTCGGCGAGGGGCTCGCGGGGGCGGCGGAGGGCGACGTCTCGGCCGGGGCGGCGGCCGACTCCGGCCCAGGGGTGCCGGACGCGCTCCGCGGGCTCCCCGCCGCCGGCGACGCCGACCCCTCGTCCGGCCGTTCGGTACGCGTCTCCCCGCTCTTCGCGTCGCCGGACGACCAGCCTGCGTACCCGGCGATCGCCGCGGCCAGCGACACCGCCCCGACGGCGACGATCACCCGGCGTGAACGCCTGCCATCCGTCCGGCGTGCGGCGCGCCGGCGGTCCGCGCGGCCGCCCGGCTCCGCCCGGGCCGGGGCGACCCGGGGCAGCTCGGTCGTCTCGTCGTAGGCGTTCTCCCAGCCGTGCGCGGCCGCCGGGTCCCGGTACTCCTCGTACGAGGTCGGGTCGGCGGCCTCGTACAGGTGGTACACGTTCGGCCGCACCCGGGGTACGGCGTTCTCGCCTGGCGTCGACATGGGCGCGGATTGTAGAGACAGGTGTGGCCCGTGGGACAGCCACCGGCGATAAGCGTGCAAAACACCCGTCTCACGTGGCGGAAAACACCCCCCGGCACGCGTTACCGAGCCGTAAGCTCCCAGACATGCAGGTGATCCAGTCGACCAAGCTCGCCAACGTCTGTTACGAGATCCGGGGCCCGGTTCTCGAGGAGGCGATGCGCCTGGAAGCGGCTGGTCACCGCATCCTCAAGCTGAACACCGGCAACCCGGCCGCCTTCGGCTTCGAGGCCCCGCCGGAGATCCTGGAGGACATCCTCCGCAACGTCTCCTCGGCGCACGGCTACGGCGACGCGAAGGGCCTGCTGGCCGCGCGCAGGGCCGTCGTGATGCACAACCAGACACTCGGCATAGAGACGGACGTCGAGCACGTCTTCATCGGCAACGGCGTCTCCGAGCTGATCGTCATGGCGATGCAGGCGCTGCTGGACGACGGGGACGAGGTCCTCGTCCCCGCGCCCGACTACCCGCTGTGGACCGCCGCCGTCTCGCTCTCCGGCGGCACCGCCGTGCACTACCGGTGCGACGAGCAGGCCGACTGGATGCCCGACCTCGCGGACGTCGAGCGGAGGGTCACCGACCGCACCAAGGCGATCGTCATCATCAACCCGAACAACCCGACGGGCGCCGTGTACGACGAGGCGATGGTCCGCGGGCTGACCGACATCGCGCGTCGGCACAACCTCCTGGTCTGCTCGGACGAGATCTACGACAAGATCCTCTACGACGGCGCCACGCACACCCCGACCGCCAAGGTCGCCCCGGACCTGCTCACCCTCACCTTCAACGGCATGTCGAAGGCGTACCGGGTGGCCGGCTACCGGGTCGGCTGGATGTCGA
The DNA here is from genome assembly GCF_044460385.1 of Streptomyces sp. NPDC050121. Lineage (NCBI taxonomy): Bacteria > Bacillati > Actinomycetota > Actinomycetes > Kitasatosporales > Streptomycetaceae > Streptomyces > Streptomyces sp. NPDC050121. The sequence continues at coordinate 20,982 of NZ_JBITJV010000040.1, forward strand.
TCTCCGGGCCGCGCGCACACGCCGACTCCTACATCGAGGGCCTGACGATCCTGGCGAACATGCGCCTGTGCGCGAACATGCCGGGGCAGCACGGCGTGGTCGCCGCGCTCAGCGGGCGGCAGACCATCAACGACCTGGTGCTGCCGGGCGGGCGGCTCAAGGAGCAGATGGACACGGCGTACGAGCTGCTCACGCAGATTCCGGGGGTGAGCTGCGTGCGGCCGAAGGGGGCGCTCTATCTCTTCCCGCGCCTCGACCCCACCGTCTTCAAGATCAAGGACGACCGGCGGATGGTCCTGGACCTGCTCCGCCAGGAGAAGATCATGGTCGTCCAGGGCACCGGGTTCAACTGGCCGGAGCCGGACCACTTCCGGGTCGTCACCCTGCCGACGGCGACGGATTTGCGGGACGCGATGGGCCGGATCGGCCGCTTCCTGGACGGCTACGGCCAGCCGTAGCCGCGGCTACGGGGCGCGGCTACAGAACACCCGGGACGACTCAACCTTAGACGAAATCCAATGTAGGATGGTTTCCTGAGATCACAGGAGGCCATCCTCATGTACGAACCGATCCGCACGCCTTCTTCCCGAGGGTCTGCCCACATCGCGATGGCCGGCACGTCCTCCGACTTCCCCCACCGTTCCCGCGAGGAGGAGCTGGACATCCAGCTCGCCGGTCATCTCGCGGCGCTGCTCGCCGTCACCGACGAGTTGCACGCGACGGCCCCGTCCGCCGACCTGGACACCGCGGGCACCCGGCTCGCGCAGCAGGTGGCCCGGCTGCGGGGAGGGCGGACGCCGGTCCGCTCGGCCCCTCGCCCCACCGCCCCGGCGCAGCCGCACCTCACGGCCCTGCACGAGCGGGCGCACGCCCTGGCGGGCCGGGCCCTCCTCGTCGCCGCGTCCCGCGCGGACACCGCGTCGGCGATCCTCGCGGCCCGGCGCATGGACGCGCACGCCGCGGCACTGGCGGAGAACGCGGAGAACAAGGAACTGAGCACCGCCGGCTGACTCCCTTCGGGGACCATGAACGGCCCCGGTCCGCGTGCACCCGCAGCGACGCGCGGACCGGGCGCCACCCGCGCCCGAGCGGGCGGAATCCGCGCTTCCCGTTGAGTTCCGGGTCTCCCCCTTCACCCCCCGTTCGCCCGGACCGCCCAGGCACGGGGGTTTCCGGGAGCACGCTCCACCGGTGAGACGAATCGCAGGAATCGTCCGCCCCGCGGCCCGGCGCCCTGGGCGAGATCCGCGTTGACTTCGGGCGGCTGCGGGAGTACCTGGACGGCGTGGAGCTGCCCCCGGCCGCCGCCGGACGGCTCATCGAGCTGACCGAGTTGCCGACCGCGCTGCTCAAGACCGGCTGGGTCGGCGAGGTGCTCGCCCAGGACCCGGAGGGCGTGCACACCCTGTCCCGCGCGGTACGGCAGGACATCCCGGAGGCCGTCGACACCTACGTACGGACGCGGTGGTGGACGCGGCTCGCGCCGGGGCAGGAGTCGCCGGAACGGCATCTGCAGCGCCAGCTCGGTCTCCTCCACGAGGAGGAGGCGGAGCGGCTGGCGGCGAGCCTGCGCGAGACGGAGGCCCGACGCCAGCAGCCGCACACCCGCTACCTCGAGGAACGCAACCAGTAACAGGCGCGGAACAGCAGCAGACGCGGAACAGCAGCAGACGCGGAACGGCGGAGAAAGGCGAAGGCCTGTCGTCGCGCTCCTCCCGTCGGGGCGGACGGGAACGCGCGACGACAGGCCCGGGACCCCGCACGCCGTTGTGCGGAGCCTCGCCGGTCCGTGGTGCTCAGCCCAGGCGCTGTACCAGTGCGTGGTACTCGTCCCACAGTTCCTTGGGCGTGTGCTCGCCGAAGGTGTTGAGGTGGTCGGGGACCAGGGCGGCCTCCTCGCGCCAGACCTCCTTGTCGACCGTGAGGAGGAACTCCAGGTCGGAGTCGGCAAGTTCGAGGCCGTTCGTGTCGAGGGCGCCCTTGGCCGGCAGCACGCCGATCGGGGTCTCGACGCCCTCGGCCTTGCCGTCGAGGCGCTCCACGATCCACTTCAGGACGCGGCTGTTCTCGCCGAAGCCGGGCCAGACGAACTCGCCCGCGTCGTTCTTGCGGAACCAGTTGACGTAGTAGATCTTCGGGAGCTTTGCCTGGTCCTTGTCCTTGGCGACGTCGATCCAGTGGCCCATGTAGTCGCCCATGTTGTAGCCGCAGAACGGCAGCATGGCGAACGGGTCGCGGCGCAGCTCGCCGACCTTGCCCTCGGCGGCGGCGGTCTTCTCGCTCGCCACGTTGGCGCCGAGGAACACCCCGTGGTTCCAGTCGAAGGACTCTGTCACCAGCGGGACGGCGGACGCGCGCCGGCCACCGAAGAGGATCGCCGAGATCGGCACGCCCTTGGGGTTCTCCCACTCGGGCGCGATGATCGGGCACTGGGCGGCGGGCGTGGTGAAGCGGGCGTTGGGGTGGGCGGCCGGGGTCTCGGACGCCGGCGTCCAGGAGTTGCCCTTCCAGTCCGTCAGGTGGGCCGGGGTCTCCTCCGTCATGCCCTCCCACCAGACGTCGTTGTCGTCGGTGAGGGCGACGTTGGTGAAGACCGAGTTGCCCCACAGCGTCTTCATCGCGTTGGCGTTTGTGTGCTCACCGGTGCCGGGCGCGACGCCGAAGAAGCCGGCCTCGGGGTTGATGGCGTAGAGCCGGCCGTCCTCGCCGAAGCGCATCCAGGCTATGTCGTCGCCGATCGTCTCGACGGTCCAGCCGGAGACGGTGGGCTCCAGCATGGCGAGGTTGGTCTTGCCGCAGGCGGACGGGAAGGCGGCGGCGACGTACTTCGACTCACCGGTGGGCGGGGTGAGCTTGAGGATCAGCATGTGCTCGGCGAGCCAGCCCTCGTCGCGGGCCATCACCGACGCGATGCGCAGGGCGTAGCACTTCTTGCCGAGCAGGGCGTTGCCGCCGTAGCCGGAGCCGTAGGACCAGATCTCGCGGCTCTCGGGGAAGTGCGAGATGTACTTGGTGGAGTTGCACGGCCACGGGACGTCCGCCTCGCCCTCCGCGAGGGGCGCTCCGAGGGTGTGGACGGCCTTCACGAAGAACCCGTCGGAGCCGAGCTCGTCCAGCACCGGCTGTCCCATCCGCGTCATGGTGCGCATGGACACGGCGACGTAGGCGGAGTCGGTGATCTCGACGCCGATCGCGGACAGGTCCGAGCCCAGCGGGCCCATGCAGAACGGCACGACGTACATCGTCCGGCCCCGCATCGAGCCGCGGAACAGGCCCTTCTCACCGCTGAAGATGTCCCGCATCTCGGCGGGGGCCTTCCAGTGGTTGGTGGGGCCGGCGTCCGCCTCCTGCTCGGAGCAGATGAAGGTGCGGTCCTCGACCCGGGCGACGTCGGTGGGGTCGGAGGCCGCGTAGTAGGAGTTGGGGCGCTTGATCGGGTCGAGTTTCCGGAAGGTGCCCTTCTCGACGAGCTCCCCGCACAGGCGCTCGTACTCGGCCTCGGATCCGTCACACCAGACCACGTTGTCCGGCTGCGTGAGTTCCGCGATCTCGTTCACCCAGGAGACGAGCTCCTGGTGGTCGGTGGGGATGACGGGGGGAGCCGCGATGTCGCGCGCCACGATTGCTCCTAAATGAGGGGTTTTTGGATTGGAGGCCCCGTGGGGGCTGCGACCCGGATGCTTCACGGTGGTGACCCTGGCGCTCATCCGGTGTCGACCGCACTCATTTGATCATCCGACTGTACCGCCCATCTGTCCAGAGCGCATCACAAGTGAGCGGAGTGAGGATGGCCACGTGTACGGACGCCTATTTGCGTCCATGTGGCGTTCAGGCGGTAGCCCCTTTACCCAACTCACGTGAGACGATGGCCACTCTTCACCCCTCATTCCGTCGGAGTGATCTGTAACCTACGGTTCCGTAGGTACGATGCGGCGTATGACTGCGCCCGTCCCCGACGCGACCACGGATACACCGGCCGCCGGCCGCGGTTCCGTCGCACACGCCCTGTCGGAAGAGATCAAGCCCAAGCTTCGCGGCTGGCTGCATCTCGGCATGTTCCCGGCCGCCCTCATCGCCGGCCTCGTGCTCACCGCCCTCGCCGACTCCACCCGCGGCCGCATCGCCTGCGGCATCTACGCACTCACCGCCTGCCTGCTGTTCGGCGTGAGCGCGCTCTACCACCGCGGCAACTGGAACGCGCGCATGGACGGCATCCTGCGCAGACTGGACCACGCGAACATCTTCCTGATCATCGCGGGCACCTACACCCCGCTGACGATGCTGCTGCTCCCCGACGCGAAGGGGCAGTGGCTGCTGTGGGGCATCTGGGGCGCCGCGGCGGCGGGCATCCTGTTCCGGGTCTTCTGGGTCGGCGCCCCGCGCTGGCTCTACACCCCCTGCTACATCGCGATGGGCTGGGCGGCCGTCTTCTTCCTGCCGGACTTCATGCGCACGGGCGGCATCGCGGTCCTGGTCCTGGTGATCGTCGGCGGGCTCCTCTACAGCGCGGGCGGCGTGATCTACGGCATCAAGCGGCCCAACCCCTCACCGCGTTGGTTCGGCTTCCACGAGGTCTTCCACTCCCTGACCCTCGCCGCGTTCGTCGTGCACTACGTCGGCATCTCCCTGGTCGCGTACCAGCACGCATAACGGCTCTTTTCCGCCTTCCAGTGGCCACGGCTTCCGAGCCGTGGCCATTTCCGTATGCCGGGAGCGCATATCGATTGACAGGGCGCAGCTTTTGACAGCTACTCTCATTTCATGGCTACCGTCATGAACGACACGGACACGTCCGAGGCGGGGCGCGACCCCCGCCGCTGGTGGGCCCTTGGGGCCCTGGTCGCGAGCATGCTCACGCTCGGCTTCGACACGACGATCCTCAACGTGGCACTCCCCACGATGGCCCGGGACCTGGGCGCCACCACCGGCGAACAGCAGTGGATGGCCGACTCCTACGTCGTCGTCTTCGCGGCCCTGATGCTCCCGGCCGGCCTCCTCGGCGACCGGTTCGGCCGACGCAGGATCCTGATAACCGGGCTCGGCGTCTTCCTCGCCGGCTCCCTCGTCGGCACACTGGCCGGCGACGTCAACGCGGTGATCGCCGCCCGCGCCGTCATGGGCGTCGGCGCCGCCCTGATCACCCCGCTCGCCCTGTCGGTGCTGCCCTCGCTGTTCAGCCCCGAGGAGCGCACCAAGGCCGTCGGCATCATCTCCTCCGCCTCCGCGCTCGGCCTGCCGCTCGGCCCGATCATCGGCGGCTGGCTGCTCAACCACTTCTGGTGGGGCTCCGTCTTCCTCGTGAACGTCCCGATGGCCGCGATCGGCATCGCCGCCTGCGTCTTCCTGCTCCCCGAGACCCGCGACCCCGCCTCCCCCAAGGTCGACGCCGTCTCCACCGCGCTCACCGCGACCGGCCTCGGCGCCCTGATCTACGCGATCATCGAGGCGCCCACCCGCGGCTGGGGCGACCCCCTGGTCCTCGGGATGATCGTCGCGGCCGTGGTCCTGATCGCCGCGCTGGTGCTGCGCGAACGCCGCGTCGAGCGCCCCATGCTCGACATGACCCTGCTCGCCCACCGCGGCTTCCTCTTCAACACCATCGCCGCGACCCTGGTGATGTTCGTCCTGTCCGGCCTGCTGTTCGTGCTGCCCCCGTACCTCCAGGCCGTCCTCGGCCACGACTCCCTCGGCACCGGCGTACGGCTGCTGCCGATGATGGGCGGCCTGCTGGTCGCCTCACGCACCGCCGGGCCCGTCGTCGCCCGGTTCGGGGCACGGGCCTCGGTGAGCGCGGGCCTGGTGGTGCTCGCCTTCGCCGCGCTCCTCGGCAGCCGGACGACAACCGACTCCGGCTACGGCTTCACCGCGCTGTGGCTCTCCATCACCGGCCTCGGCTTCGGCTTCGCGCTCATCCCGGCCATGAACGGCGCCCTGGGCACCCTCCCCCGCGACCGCGCCGGCAGCGGCTCCGGGCTGCTGATGACGCTGCGCCAGGTCGGCGGCGCGATCGGCATCGCCCTGCTCGGCAGCCTGCTCTCCGGCGCCTTCCGCGACCGGCTCGACGTCACCGGCCTGCCCGCGCAGCTCGCCGACACGGCCGACAACTCGGTGATCGCCGCCCATGTGATCGCCGAGAAGGCCAACCTGGCCGACCTCGCCGCCTCCGCCAACGACGCCTACGTGCACGGCATGGACCTGGTCCTGCTGGTGTGCGGGATCGCCGCCCTCCTCTCCGCCCTGCTGGCGGCCGCCTTCCTGCCGGGCGCCCGGCGCACCACCGAGACCTCCACGACCTCCGCGGCGCCGGAGATGGCTGCCGATCAGGCCGATGCCCGACAATGACCCCATGACGGCCGCACGCATGAGTTCCCCCGCCGACCGCTCTCACCTGGGTCTCCGTGAGCGCAAGAAGATCAAGACCCGCGAGGCGATCCGCACCGCGACCTACGCGCTCATCAAGGAACAGGGGTACGACGCCACGACGATCGACCAGATCGCCGACCGCGCCGAGGTCTCGCCGTCGACCGTCTTCCGCTACTTCCCGACGAAGGAGGACATCGTCCTCACGGACGAGTGGGACCCGATCCTCGTGGCGGAACTGCGGGCCCGCCCGGCGGACGAGCCCTGGCCCGAGTCAGTCCGGTACGTGATGATGAAGGCCGCCCGCATGGGCATAACAGATGATCTGGAGATCGCACGGCTGCGTACCCGGGTGATGGCCCAGGTCCCCGCGGTGCGCTCGCGGATGATGGAGAGCATGTCCGTCACCGGCCGGATGTTCAGCACCGCGATCGGCGAGCGCATCGGCCTCGACCCCGACAGCCTGGAGGTCCGCGTCTACATGATGTCCCTCATGGGCGGGCTGATGCAGGCGTCCCTGTACTGGGCCGAGAACGACCACCGGGACGACTTCGAGGTCCTGCTCGACCGCGCTCTGAACGTCCTGGAGCACGGCCTGCCCGTGCGAAACCCCTGAGACCAGCGCCCCGTCCGCATGCCATCCTGACCAGGTGAACGCACCCGAGATCCGCGTCGAAGTCGCCCCCCGGCTGGCGCTGTTCGTCCCGCCCGCCCGGCGCGCCGGCGCCACCGCGCTCGCCGTCGACGGCGTCTCCACCCTCGGCCACGTCGTCGAGTCGCTCGGGGTGCCCCTCACGGAGGTCGGCACCCTGCTCGTCGACGGCCGTGCGGTGCCGGTCTCGCACATCCCGGCCGACGGCGAGTCGGTCACCGTCCGCCCGGTCGCCCGCCCCCAGCGGGTGCCGGGCGCCCCGCTGCGCTTCCTCCTCGACGTCCACCTCGGCACCCTCGCCCGCCGGCTGCGCCTGCTCGGCGTCGACACGGCATACGAGTCCACCGACATCGGCGACCCGGCGCTCGCCGCCCGCTCAGCGGCCGAACAGCGCGTCATGCTCAGCCGCGACCGGGGCCTGCTGCGCCGCCGCGAACTGTGGGCGGGCGCCTACGTCTACAGCACCGACCCCGAGGAGCAGCTCCGCGACATCCTCGACCGGTTCGCCCCCGAACTGCTCCCCTGGACGAGGTGCACCGCCTGCAACGGCCTGCTGCGCCAGGCCACCAAGGACGAGGTCGCCGACCAGCTGCAGCACGGCACCCAGAGGTCCTACGACGTGTTCGCCCAGTGCCGCTCCTGCGGGCGCGCCTACTGGAAGGGCGCGCACCACGAGCAACTGGTCGCCATCGTGGAACGCGCCCTGGCGGAGTTCGCCGGCTAGACCGGCCGGCCGCGGAGCCCGGACGGGCCGGAGCGCACGGACAAGCCGGAGCGCACGAACAAGCCGGACAGGCCGGACAGGCCGGACAGGCCGGACAGGCCGGGCCGTCAGCCGTTCAGCGCGGTGCGCAGCCGTTCGGGGTCGGTGGTCGGGGCGTCGCAGGTGAAGTTGCGGCAGACGTACGCGGTCGGTTCGCCCTTGCTCAGCGGGCGATCGGCGAGCAGCGGGAACTCGTCGCTCCCCACGGCGCCGAACGCGACGACGGCACCCGGGGCGGTGCCCAGCAGGGCCGTACGGTGCAGGATCCTGGAGGCCGGATCGTCCGCGCCGGTGCCGACGACGGCGACCTCGCGCGGCCCGTCGAGCAGCGCCTCGGCGGCGGCGAGCCCCCAGCCGATGAACCGGGGCACACGCGGCCCGAGCGCCTTCACCACCCCCAACGCCCGTTCCGCGGCGGTGCGGTGGGGCTCGGAGCCGGTGTGGGCCGCATAGCTCAGCAGCGCGCCGGCCGCGGCCGTCCAGCCGGAGGGCACGGCGTTGTCGGTCGGATCCTGCGGACGCCGGATGAGCTGCTCGGCGTCGGCCGCCGTGTCGTACAGCGACCCCGACTCGGGATCGACGAACCGGATCAGGACGTGGTCGAGCAGGAACCCGGCGAACTCCAGCCAGACGCCCTCGCCGGTGACGGCGCCGAGAGCGAGGAACCCCTCCGCGACATCGGCGTAGTCCTCCAGGACGCCCGCGTTGGCCCCGGCCTGTCCGTCCTTGCTGGTGCGGAAGAGCCGGGCCTGCTCGTCGAGGTGCAGCCGGACGAGGAGATCGGCGGCGCCGACCGCGGCCTCGACGAGATCCGGACGGTCGAAGTAGGCGCCGGTCTCCGCGAGCGCGGCGACGGCCAGCCCGTTCCACGCGGCGACGACCTTGTCGTCCCGGCCGGGAGCCGGCCGCTCACCGCGCCGGTCCAGCAGCCGCTCCTTGATGCCGGCGATCTTCTCGGCGTCGAAGAAGGCGTCCTGCTGCGGGAGTTGGAGAACCGAGGAACCGTGCTCGAACGTGCCCTCCTCGGTGACGCCGAAGTAGCGGGCGGCGAGCTCGGCGTCGTCGCCCAGGACGTCCCTGAGCTGCTCGGACGTCCACACGTAGTAGGCGCCCTCGACGTGCTTCCCGCTCCCGTCGTCGCTGTCGGCGTCCAGCGCGGAGGCGAACCCGCCCTCGGCGGTGCGCAGTTCCCGCACCATGAAGTCGGCGGTCTCCAGCGCGACCCGACGGGCAAGCTCCGAGCCGGTGGCCCGCCAGAGATGGGCGTAGACCCGACACAAAAGGGAATTATCATAGAGCATTTTCTCAAAATGGGGCACAACCCAGTCCCGGTCCACGGAGTATCGCGCAAAGCCGCCGCCAAGCTGGTCGTAGATTCCGCCACGGGCCATGCGTTCACAGGTGTCCTGGGCCATCTGCAGCGCGCCCTCGGATCCGGTCCGCGCGCGGTGCCGCAGAAGAAATTCAAGGACCATGGACGGAGGAAACTTGGGGGCGCCGCCGAACCCGCCGCGCTGCGCGTCGTACTCCCGGGTCAGCCCGAGAAGGGCCTGAGCGAGTTCCCCCTCACCAGGAAGCTGGGTGTCGCCGTAGCTGATCTCCCGCCCCGCGAGGTCCCGCACGATCTTCCCAGCGACCTCCGCCACCTCTTCCCGCCGATCGGCCCACGCACTGTGCACGCCTTCAAGTACCTGCTGGAAGGAAGGCATTCCATGGCGGGGGGCGGGTGGAAAGTACGTCCCAAAGTAAAAGGGCTCAGCGTCCGGAGTGAGGAAGACGCTCATGGGCCAGCCGCCCTGTCCGGTGGCGGCCTGGACTGCCTCCATGTAGACGGCGTCGACGTCAGGGCGTTCTTCCCGATCGACCTTCACGCTCACGAAGTGGTCATTGAGGTAGTCGGCAGTGGCCTCGTCCTCGAACGATTCGGAAGCCATGACGTGACACCAGTGGCATGAGCTGTATCCCACGCTCAGGAAGACGGGCACATCGCGCCGCCGGGCCTCCTCAAAAGCTGCAGGTTCCCACTGCCACCAGTCAACAGGGTTGCCTGCGTGCTGAAGGAGGTAGGGGGACGTGGTGCGCGCGAGTCGATTGGACATGCGTCAATCCTCGCGCATGCATCGATGCCCTGCACCGTTTGACAGCCGCACCCCTGAAACGTCTCCTCAAACGATCGTGGCCTCCTTCTTCGAAAGCCAATCGAACTCGAGCCGCTCCAGGATCGGCGTGGGATCCCCCTGCCGCGCCGCCGGTGTGACCATGATGCCCCGTCCCCCGAGTGCGATCTTCAGTAGCATCCGCCTGTCGACCGTGTCCGCCGCTTCCCATGCTTCCTTCAACATGTCGAATCGCAGGTGGGACGACGCCTCGGCTTCCACCTCCAAGGCCTCCAGGGCTGCGGTCGTGGTCTCGATGACGGCGCGCTGCCCGTTGCTCAGTTCCTCGAAGCGCTCTTCGTCCATCTTGCCGTAGACGTAAAAGTCCTCTTCAAGCTTCTGCACACGATCTTGCGCGGCTTCGAGCGCCTTTTGCGCCCCCTCTCTCCTCGCCTGCATCTCTGGATCCGCAAACGCGAACCACCGGCGAGCCATCTCGGCAACCACCGGATCGTCCGGCTCAAGCTGCGTGATGTGGTCGATCCACGCCTGCCCAACCGCGTGGTCGATGCGTTCGGAGAGTGTCACCACGCCCTCACAGACGGACCTGCCGCGCGCTTGCCGGACTTCGCACCGGTAGCGCCCACCACGATGACTCATCGGACCACCACAGCGTTCAAGCTTCCCTGTCCCTGACTTGTCTCGCAGCCGACCGCACCGGTAGATACTCGTGCCCAGATACTTCGCTTCCGGTTTGCCCCTCGCCCAGCGGGCATCGGTCCGTTCAGCGATGAGCGTCTTGATCCGAAACCACTCCTCAGTGGTCACAACCCCCTTTCCGCACATGATGATCTCGCCGATCTCGTCACGCAGGGGTTCTCCGTACCCCTCCCAGCTGTCCAGGGGATTTCCGTATGCGTCCGTCCTGCGCCGCCGGACAGGAACCATGCCTCCAAAGAGCGGAGACTGAGCGAGCTTGCTCACTGCGGCGGGTGACCACGTGGCGCCGCTCCGGGTCCGAAGACCCTCTTCGTTGAGCGTGTGGGCCGTGTCCTTCGTCGTCTTCTTGTCGAGCAACAGATCTGCCAGCCTGCGGGCCGTTTCGTACTCTTCCGGGTGAGGCTCGACCCGGCCGCTTCTGGGCGGGCTGTGGAGCCCGAACGGCGGTTTTCCCGTTCCTCTCCGGCCTTCCGCCTTATGCGAGTCGTGGCCGGCCTTGATGCGCTTCGCCATGTCCTTCGCTTCTTCGCGGGCACGCTCGCTCAGGATCGCGAAGACCATGCGCCCGCCCATTGACGAGTCCAGTCCCTCGGACACGGACACCAGCCGTGCCTGCCTACGGTCGAACTCGTCCAGCATCCGGCCTACCGCTCCCATACCGCGCCGATCGAAGCGATCCGTCTTCCACACGCCGAGCGTCCTGGACCTACCATCCATGATCGCCTGTGTGGCCTTCTCGAACTCCTTGCGGCGTACATAAGTCTTGGACGCCGAGAGTTGCTCGAACCAGACATGCCGGATCTGAAGGCCCTCTCCCCGCGCCCAGCGAACCAGGTCCCGTAGGTGGCCTCGAAGGGTGATCAGGTCTTCCTTCTTGCTGCTCCGGCGTAGGTAGGCGTCCAAGAGCTCCGGTGGCTCGGCCGTCGCAGGCACGTCGAGCCCCAGCGCCGCAAGTTCCTCAGAGCTGAACCCCAACGCGACCAGCGTCGCGTGATCATCGCGCACCCAAACCCCCTTCTGATCCCTGCGAGAAGGGTATGAAGGCATTGGCAAAACTTGTCAGACTTTCTGAAAGTGCGACACCATCCACCAACGCAGATGCAGCGGCGAACAAGTAGCGATCTGAAAGGTCGAGAACCCGAAAAGACCACAACGGCAAGTGATCGTCGCCCTCTCGCGCCCTCTCGCGCCACGGAGCCGCTCGCAGCACACTTGACCAAGCACAGCTGGGACCGCCGGAGGGGGACGGGACATGCGGGACGGGCATAGGGCGGAAGCCGAGCGGTTGTTGGCGCGAGCCGTGGAGGAAGAGGTGCGGCGGTCCGGGGGGCGCACCGACCGGCAGGCGCTGATGACGCGGGCGCGCGGCGCGCTGGACGCCATGGCGCAGACGGCCGCGCAGGAGTACGAGGAGTATGCCCGCGCCCTGGAGGAGACGGAGGCCCGGCAGATCAGCTTCGGGCAGCGCTACGCGCGTGAGGGCGGGCGAACTCCCCTGCTGGTGGCGGGGGTTGCCGCACTGACGACAGCGGTCGCCGACCTGGCGCTGGGCACGGGTCCCGGTACGGCGCTCGGCGCCGGGGTGACCGTCGGGGTCGTCGGGGCGGCCGCGACGGTCGTCAAGGTGGCGGGGTCGCATCTGCCGGCCGCTCATCACCGGGCCGGCGAGGCGGGGCAGCCGGGCGGCGCCGAGCAGTTGCGGCTGCAGTGGCTCACCGCGCTGGAGGTGCGGGGCATCCGGCCGTTCCTGGACCAGCAGCGGGTGCTGAGCGCGACGACCGGTCCGAAGAAGACGCCGGGACCGCAGCTCAGGGGCGCGGACAAGAGCGCGGCCGCGCGCGGGCGGACCGTACTCGGCCAGTCGTTCGCCCAACTGCCGGAAGTCGCCGGGCCGTTCGCCGGGCGGCGGGCGGAGCTGGCGCGGATCCGGCAGTGGGTGCAGGCGGCGCGGGCCAGTACGGAGACCCGGCCGACGGTCGTCGTACTGCACGGCACCCCCGGCAGCGGCCGCACCACCCTCGCGGTGCGGGCCGCGCACGATCTGCGGGACCAGTTCCGCGGCGCCTGCGTGGTGGACCTGCGCGGCGACAGCGCCGGCGGGACGCCGCTGCCCACCCGGGACGCCCTGCTGCACCTGCTGAACCGGCTCGGCGCACCCCGCGAGCAGCTCCTCTTCCGGGAACGCTCCTCCGCGGACCAGCAGGTCAAACGCCTCAGCGAGCTGTACCACCAGCATCTGACCGGCCTGCCGGTCACGGTGATTCTGGACGACGCCTCGGACCCCGAGCAGGTCCGCGCACTCGTCCCGGAACGCTCCGACAGCCTCGTCCTGGTCACCGCCCGCACCCCGCTGAGCCTCCCGGCCGAGCTGTCCGCATGGGTGCACGAGCTGGCGGTGCGGCCTCTGGAGGCGGCGGGCGCGGAGGAGCTGCTGGGCGCGACGGCGCAGGACGCCTCGGGTCCCTACGACGCCGAATCCGCCGACCGGATCACGCAGTTGTGCGGCGGGCTGCCGCTGGCGCTGCGGATCGTGGGCTCCTCACTGGGCCCGCGCTCGCCGCGCGCGCTGGCCTCGGACCTTGGGGCGTACGGCCCGGTGGAGCCGGTCGAGCGGGCGCTGTGGCTGCGCTACACCGACCAGCCGGAGGTGACGCGTCGGCTGCTGCGCCGACTCGCGCTGGCCGGCCGGGCCTCCCTCGGCGCGGCCGCGGCCGCCGCGCTGCTGGCCACGGACCGGGCGGAGGCGACCCGCCATCTCACGGCCCTCGCCGACGCCGGTCTGGTCGACCACGTCCGCGGTGACCGCTACCGCCTGCACGACCTGGTCCGCGCCTTCGCGCAGGCCCGCCTCCTGGACGAGGAGGAGCAGACCGAGCGGGCCGCGGCCCAGGAACGTCTGCTCGTCAGCTACGCCGAGCTCGCCGACTCCGTGCTGCGGCTGGTCGACGGCAACATGTCGACCCGCTCGGACCGGTTCACCCCGCACGGCTTCACCTCCCTGGACGAGGCGCTGCGCTGGCTGGACGACGAGTCGAGCTTCATCACGGCGACACTGCGACACGCGGAGGGCGTCGACCAGAACGCCGTACTCAGTCTGCTGGGCGCGCTGTGCGACTACTGCCTGCTGCGCGGCGACCTCTACCGGCTCGGCGAGATCAGCGAACTGGCGCAGTCGGTCGGCCAGGACCTGCTGGTGCGGTCCGTGCAGTGGCGCACCGGCATCGCGGCCCGTCAGCTCGGCGAGCTCGACAAGGCGCGTACGACGCTCAGTTCGGTCGTCGACCTCTACCTCCAGGCCCACCACGACGCGGGGGCGGCGCGCGCCCTGTGTTCGCTGGGCATCACCCTGCACCACCAGGGGCAGCTCACGGAGGCGGCGGCGAAACTCCGGGAGGCGATGGACCTGCAGGCCGCGCCCGAGCTGGCCACCGACCGCGCCTGGACGATGCACGCGCTCGCGGCGGTGGAACGGGACCGGGCGCATCTGGCCGAGGCCCTGGACCTGCTCACCCGCTCGCTGGTCCTGCACCGCGAGGGCGGCTCCGTGCACGGTGAGGCGTGGGCCCACTTCCAGCTGGGCCAGCTGAACCTGCGCCGCGGCGACGCCGACCAGGCCGAGGCCGACCTGCGCCGCGCCCTCGACCTGTACGGCCGCACCCGCGACGCCCGCGGAGAGGCGTGGGCCCTGACCCAGCTCGCGCGGGCCCGGCTCATCGCCGGCGACCCCGGACCGGCGGCGGAGGACCTGCGCCGGGCGGCGGCCCGGCACCGGGACAACGAGGACGCGCGCGGCGAGGCGTGGACGGTCTACTACCTGGGCCTGGCCCTGGAGGAGACGGGCGACCTCGACCATGCCGTCCGCGAGCTGGAACGCTCCCGCTCGCTCTTCTCCCGCCTGCGGGACGTCTACGGCCTGGCGTGCGCCCGCCACCACTCGGCCCGCGTGACCCGCGACCAGCGTGCCGCTCAGACGGGTTCGCTGCGCAACTCCGGTTTCGCCCGCCAGCTCCTGGTCGACGCCCGCGCCGACTTCCAGCGCATCGGCGTCGCCCACGGCGAGGCCTGGACCTGCCTGGAACTCGCGATCGTCGACGCGGGCAACGCCCGTACGCAGGCCGCACTGGCTCTGTGCGAGGAGGCGACGGCCCTCTTCGCGTCGTACGGCGACCGCCGCGGCGAGGACTGGGCCCGCTTCCTGCGCTGCACCCTCCTGCCGTACGCGGCCCCGGGCGGCGTCGAGGTCGGGACGGCGGTGTCCCAGGAGGAACTGTCCCAGCTCGTCCGCGCGGCTCACCCGTCCCGGGACAGCCAACTGGAGGAGTGCACGAAAGCCTACGCACTCCTGCTGGAGAGGGGCGTGAACCTGGACGCGGGCTGGCAGGCCTGGCGCCTGGGCATGGTCCCCGGCCGCCACGCCCGAGAAGTGATGGGCGTAACCCTGACACCAGGCACTACCTCAGCCGAAACCCCAGCCAAGCCCCCGCACGAGGGCTGACCCCGGGAGCGAGGGCTCCCCCCGGGAGCGAGGGCTCCCCCCGGGAGCGAGGGCTCCCCCGGGAGCACGAGCTGAGCCCGAAAGCCACGACTGAGCCCGGGAGCACGAGCTGAGCCCGAAAGCCACGACTGAGCCCGGGAGCACGAGCTGAGTCCGGGAGCACGAGCTGACCCCGGGAGCGACGACTGAGTCCGGGGGCGAGGGCTCACCCCGGGGTGCGACGGGAGCGGGAGCGGCGGGACCAGGTGAGGCCGGAGGCAAGGCGGGACCGGGCGAGGCGGGATCGGGCGAGGCCGGGCCGGGTACGGCGGGACCCGGTACGGCGGGACCAGGTGAGGCCGAGGCAAGGCGGGGTCGGGTAAGGCCGGGCGAGGCCGCCTGGGCGACGCCGTTCTGCGGGTTCCTCGCGGGGCGATCACCGCGTCAGGCAAGTGAGACCACGGGGTCGACCGGGAGAGGCACCGGGGAAGTGGGGCCGTGAGGTCGAGGCCGCCCTGTGGCCCGATGCAGAGCGGTGCGCCGCGTCCGGGAAGGGGAGGCAGGGGGAGGTCGGGGTGCGGCGCTTGGCCGTGGCCGCCCTGTGGGGCGCGCGGCGACGTGGTTCACGGCGTTCGGACCGGGGCGCTCGCCGCGCCTCGGCCGGTGCGGCCGCCCGCCTGTCTGCTGCTGTCGCCGGTCGGCGGGCCGTCGGACACGCGCAGTGGCGTGGCCGACGGCGTGCGCCGGTGCCGGTGCGGTCACCGCCGGTCCGTGGGGCGTCACGGCCGTCGGCGGTTCAGCCCTTCGCGGGGGAGGCCGTCTCCGTCGTGCCCTTGCCGGAGGCTTCCTCCGGGCTCGCGGGCTCCTTGAAGTCGACCTTGCCCATGTGCTTGCTCATGGACTTCATCAGGCCCCACACCGCCACCGCCATCGCCGCGAAGACGATGAAGCCGAGGACGCCGGGAGTGACCTTGTTCTCGTCGACCTCCTTGGCGAGGGGGACGAGGTGCGTCATTGCCAGGCTCACGCTTGCGCTCATGTCAGGCATTGTCGCGGATGCCCGCAAAGAGGTCGTCCTCGGGGAGGGAGATGTCGACGCGGGACTTCGCGAGCTCGTACTCCTCCGTGGGCCAGACCTCCTTCTGGATGTCCATCGGCACCCGGAACCAGCCGCCGTCGGGGTCGATCTGCGTGGCGTGGGCGATCAGTGCCTTGTCGCGGATCTCATAGAAGTCGGCGCAGGGAACGTGCGTGGTGAGCGTGCGCTCCTGGATGCCGGAGTCCTCCCAGCGCTTGAGCCACTCCCCGTAGGGGGAGTCCAGACCGCGGTCGAGCATCGCCTGGTGCAGCGCCTCGGTGCGGGGACGGTTGAAGCCCTGGTTGTAGTACAGCTTCAGCGGCCGGTAAGCGGGCCCGTACTCGCTCTCGGGGTACTTCTCGGCGTCGTCCGCGCCCTCGAAGGCCACCATCGAGATCTTGTGGGTCATGATGTGGTCGGGGTGCGGGTAGCCGCCGTTCTCGTCGTAGGTGGTGATCACCTGAGGGCGGAAGGAGCGGATCTGCTTCACCAGCTCGCCGGCCGCCTTGTCGACGTCCTCCAGGGCGAAGCAGCCCTCGGGCAGCGGCGGCAGCGGGTCGCCCTCGGGCAGGCCGGAGTCGACGAAGCCGAGCCACTCCTGTCCGACGCCGAGGATCTCGCGGGCCTCGTCCATCTCCTTCTTGCGTACCTCGTGGATGTGCTCCTCGATGTACTTGTCGCCCTGCAGCTTGGGATTGAGGATGGAGCCGCGCTCCCCGCCCGTGCAGGTCACGACCAGCACGTCCACCCCCTCGGACACGTACTTCGCCATGGTGGCCGCGCCCTTGCTCGACTCGTCGTCGGGGTGGGCGTGCACGGCCATCAGTCGCAGCTGGTCAGTCAAGACTCAATCCTCGGTAAGTCGGCGCCCGGCGTGAACCGGCGCGATCGCAGGCTTCTATAGTGACCGAATCGGGGGGCGATTAATTCCGCGCCGGGAGGACGATCATGAGTACGGCGAGCACGCGACTGCCCGAGGGCCGCTACGGCCGTGCCTCGGACGATCGCGCCGACCACAAGCTCAAGATCGCCGGTGCCGTGCTGGGCGCGTTGCTGTTGGTGCTGGTGGGGTACTTCGCCTACCACTACGTCGGCCAGAACAAGATCAGCGCAGAGGTGATCACCTTCAAGGCCACCTCGGACGAAGCGGTCGAGCTCCATCTGGAGGTCCGCAAGGACTCGGGTACGAGCGGTTACTGCACGGTCCGCTCGCAGGCCGCCGACGGCACCGAGGTGGGCCGCGCGGACTTCCGCTTCTCGGGTGCGGACAGCCGCATCGACAAGGTGGTCACGCTGCGGACGACGGCGAAGGGCACGACGGCGGAGCTGCTCGGCTGTCACACCGGGTGACCTCGCGCGGCCCGGCCGCAGGGTATCTGCCGCAATACGTACGCGCTGACCTGCACTGACGTAATTCTCATGGCTTATGTCCTCCCCCTTCGGCCACTGAATTGTTAGGCTCGTGGTTTCGCCCATCACCTGAGGAACATGCTTCTGGGTAGGGCGATGCTTTGTATTCCCAGTACCGACGAGGAGCACCTGTGACCCAGACCAGCGAGTCCGTCACCTGGCTGACCCAGGAGGCGTACAACAAGCTCAAGGTCGAGCTTGAGTACCTTACTGGTCCTGCGCGCACGGAGATCGCCGCCAAGATCGCCGCCGCGCGCGAGGAGGGGGACCTGCGCGAGAACGGCGGGTACCACGCGGCCAAGGAGGAGCAGGGCAAGCAGGAGCTCCGCGTGCGCCAGCTGACCCAGCTTCTCGAGAACGCCAAGGTCGGCGAGGCGCCCGCTTCCACGGACGGCGCGGTGGCGCCCGGCATGGTCGTGACGATCGCCTTCGACGGTGACGAGGACGACACCATGACGTTCCTGCTCGCCTCGCGCGAGTACGCGAGCTCCGACATCGAGACCTACTCGCCGCAGTCCCCCCTGGGCACCGGCGTGATCGGTCACAAGGTCGGCGAGGACGCGGCCTACGAACTGCCGAACGGCAAGAAGGCCTCCGTGCGCATCCTCAGGGCCGAGCCCTACAGCGGCTGAGCCCTCCTTTCCTGGCTTTCCGGACGAGCCCCTGGCGCCCCCGTGCGCCGGGGGCTTTCGTCATGCCGTCGCCGAGCGGTACTTGCGGACCGCGAGCGTCCGGAAGATCAGGACGATCAGGACCGAGTAGATCAGCGAGGCCCAGACCGGGTGCTGCATGGGCCAGGCGTCGGACTGCGACTGGCCCGGGTTGGCGAAGAGCACCCTGGAGGCCTGGACGGTGGCGCTGAAGGGGTTCCACTCGGCGATGTGGCGCAGCCAGGGCGTCATGTTGCTGGTGTCGACGAAGGCGTTGGATATGAACGTCACCGGGAAGAGCCAGATCAGTCCGCCGGAGGTGGCCGCTTCGGGGGTGCGGACGCTCAGGCCTATCAGGGCGCCGATCCAGGTGAAGGCGTAGCCCAGCAGGAGCAGCAGGCCGAAGGCGGCCAGCACCCTGCCGATGTTGGTGTCGCCGTCGGAGCCGACCCGCCAGCCGACCAGGAGGGCGACGACCGCGAGGACGAGCAGGGTGAGCGCCGTCTGCACGAGGTCGGCGAGGGTACGGCCGGTGAGTACCGCACCGCGCGCCATCGGCAGGGAGCGGAAGCGGTCGATGAGGCCCTTGTGCATGTCGTCGGCTATACCGGCGCCGGCGCCCGCGGTGGCGAAGGTGACGGTCTGCGCGAAGATGCCGGCCATGAGGAAGTTCTTGTAGTCGGTGGCGCTCGTGCTGCCGCCTATCCGCATGGATCCACCGAACACGTAGGTGAAGAGCACCACGAACATGATGGGCTGGATGAGCCCGAAAATAACCATTTCCGGAATCCGGCTCATGCGAATCAAGTTGCGCTTTGCAACGACCAGCGAGTCGCGGACGGACTGTCCGAGTGGATGGGCGGGGGCGGGCGCCGCGCCGCGTACGGCGTCGGTGACGGCACTCATTTGACGGTCTCCCTCTCACTGTGTCCGTTGTGGCTGTTCTCTTCGCTCGTCTCGGTCTTCGTCTCGGCGACGTGTCCGGTCAGGGACAGGAAGACGTCGTCGAGCGTGGGGCGGCGCAGGCCTATGTCGTCTATCTCTATGCCGCGGGTGTCGAGCTCGCGGATGACCTCGGCGAGGAGCTTGGCGCCACCGGAGACGGGCACGGTGAGCTTGCGGGTGTGCTGTTCGACCGTCGTCTCGCCCTTGCCGAAGCCGGCCAGGACCTCCGCTGCCGTGGTGATGTGTTCGCGGTTGTGCACCACGACCTCCACGCGCTCACCGCCGGTGCGGGCCTTGAGCTGGTCGGAGGTGCCGCGGGCGATGACACGGCCGTGGTCGACGACCGCGATGTCGTGCGCGAGGTGGTCGGCCTCTTCGAGGTACTGGGTGGTCAGCAGCAGCGTCGTCCCGCCGGAGACGAGTCGCTTGATGACCTCCCACAGCAGTTGGCGGTTGCGCGGGTCGAGGCCGGTCGTCGGCTCGTCCATGAACATCACGGGCGGGGAGACCACCAGCGCCGCGGCCAGGTCGAGGCGGCGGCGCATGCCTCCGGAGTAGGTCTTGGCGGTGCGGTCGCCGGCGTCCGCGAGGTCGAACTGCTCGAGCAGTTCGGCGGCCCGGGCCTTCGCCGCGCCGGCCTTCATCTGGTAGAGCTGTCCGACCATCTGGAGGTTCTCGCGGCCGGTGAGGTATTCGTCGACCGCCGCGAACTGGCCGGACAGGCCGATCGAGCGGCGCACCTCGTTGGGGTGCTTGAGCACGTCGAGGCCGGCGACCACGGCCCGGCCGCGGTCGGGGCGCAGGAGGGTGGTCAGGCAGCGGACCGCGGTGGTCTTGCCCGCGCCGTTCGGCCCGAGCAGGCCGAGGACGGTGCCCTCCGGGACGTCGAGGTCGACGCCGTCCAGAGCCTTTACGTCACCGAAGGTTTTCACCAGGCCTTCGGCGTAGATGGCGCCTGGCATATGAGTCTCCACGTCGTTGAGGATTCTTCGGAAAGCCTAGGTTTGCACTTTTCGTTCCGCCCGACAGGGCCGGAAGTACACGGGCTCGAGCGGCATGAGACACACCATAACGCGATGTATCGCGTCTCACAACGGACTTACACGAATGAGTGACAAAAGGGCTCTGACCTCAGTCGATGACGGTGTAGCCGGCGTCGCGCAGGGCTCGGCCGACCTCGGCGCAGTGCGCCGGCCCCTTCGTCTCCAGGTGCAGTTCGACCTCCGCCTCGGTCAGCCCGAGCCGGGGGTCGGTCCGCACATGGCTCACGTCGAGAACGTTAGCGTCGACCACTGACAACACCCCGAGAAGCGTGGCGAGGGCGCCCGGCCGGTCCGTCAACCGCAGCCGTACGGCCAGGTAGCGGCCCTGCGCCGCCATGCCGTGCCGCAGCACCCGCTGCATCAGCACCGGATCGACGTTGCCACCGGACAGCACCGCGACGACCGGCCCCTCGAAGGCGCCGGGGTTGCTCAGCAGCGCGGCCACCGGGCTCGCCCCGGCCGGTTCGACGACCAGCTTGGCCCGCTCCAGGCACAGCAGCAGCGCGGTGGACAACTCGTCCTCCGTCACCGTGCGCACCTCGTCCACCAGCTCGCCGATGATGCCGAACGGCACGTCACCGGGACGGCCGACCTTGATGCCGTCGGCCATCGTCGCCGGGTTCCTGATCGACACCGGCCGGCCGGCCGCCAGCGAGGGCGGGTACGCGGCGGCCCCCGCCGCCTGCACGCCCACGATCCGCACGTTCGGCCGCAGCGCCTTCACCGCGACCGCGATGCCCGCCGCGAGACCGCCGCCGCCGATCCCGACGACGATCGTGCGCACCTCCGGGCACTGTTCCAGGATCTCCAGGCCGACCGTGCCCTGCCCCGCGATGATGTCGGGGTGGTCGAAGGGGTGGATGAACACCGCGCCCGTCTCGGCCGCGTACTCCTGCGCCGCGGCCAGCGTCTCGTCGACCACGGCGCCGTGCAGGCGCACCTCGGCGCCGTACTCACGCGTGGCGCTGATCTTCGGCAGTGGCGCGCCCTTGGGCATGAACACCGTGGACCGCACGCCCAGCACCCGCGACGCCAGCGCGACGCCCTGCGCGTGGTTGCCCGCGCTCGCCGCGACGACCCCCGCGGCCCGCTCCTCCGGCAGCAGCCCGGCGATCCGGACGTACGCGCCGCGCAGCTTGAACGATCCCGTCCGCTGGAGGTTCTCGCACTTGAAGTGGACGGGCGCGCCGACCAGCTGGGTCAGATGCCTGCTGCCCTCCATCGCGGTCACCCGCGCCACGCCCGACAGCATCTTCTGGGCGCCGCGCACATCGTCGAGGGTGACGCGGCGCAAGGAGTCAGCCGTGCTGTAGCTCATGACTCCAGCATCGCAGTTCACAGGCGGGAACGACCGTTGTGACCAACCTCCGAGACCGGTTTCCGCAGCGCCGGTACGACCCGCCTTCCAGCCGCGTACTCTGTCCCCCATTCCAGCAGCCCCTTCATGAAGCGAGCCCCCGGCCATGCCCACAACACCTGAAATGTCGATGGACATGATGACCGTCGGTGACACCGGTCTCCTCGACACGCTGCAGCACGAGGTCGCGGTGTTCGCCCGCCGTGCCGAACAGACCCGGCTCGGCGGTGTCGGGCAGGTGCGCAACTCCATGGACCGCGCCGCGTACCTGCTGCTCAACCGCCTCGACAACGAAGGCCCGATGGGCGTCAAGGCGCTCGCCGCGAGCATGGGCATCGACTCGTCCACGGTCACCCGGCAGGTGGCTCCGCTCGTCGAAACCGGCCTGGTCAAGCGGACCTCGCACCCCGAGGACGGGCGGGCCGTGGTGCTCCAGCTGTCCCCGCGCGGGCAGTCGCGTCTCGAGGAAGTCCGGTCCTCCCGGCGTCAGTTGATGGCCGAGCTGACGGAGGACTGGGCACCGGAGGAGCGCGAGTCGTTCTGCGCGCTCCTCACCCGCTTCAACACCGCGCTGTCCTCCCGGATGGCGGTCCAGGGCCTACCGGGCACGGAGCCGTCGCCGGCCACTTCCTGAGCGCCGGCCACTTCCTGAGCACCGGCGGCCCCGCGCGGCGGCCCACGCGCGTCCCCTCGCTCTCCCGTGACCTTCCGACGACTTTCCGGCGGGCGTGCGCGGCTCTTGACCGAAAGCCCGCCCCTGGCCTCATATGAGACCGGGGCATATGGCCCTCGAGGGGGACGCCGTCAGGCGGGAGGCTCGGTGTGCGAGAGACGCGTGCGGCCCATGAAGCCCGCCGGGACCGGGAGTTCGAGACGTTCGTCGCGGGTGCGGGCGGGCGGCTGCTGCACGCCGCCACGCTGCTCACCGCGGAGGCCCCGCACGACAACCCGCGCGCGCGTCGGCTGCTGACGCTGGCCCTCGCGCGCACATACGCGTGCTGGGACCGGCTGCACGGCGAGGACCCGTACAACCGTGCCCGCGAGTATCTGGCCACCCGCTTCGCGCACGAGGCGTGGCACCAGTACGCGTGGCAGCTGTACGACGCCCTGCCCCTGGGCCGTACCCGCCCGCACTCCGCCTCCGGCACGCTGGCGCGGCTCACCCCGCAGGAGCGCCTGATCCTGGTCCTGAGGCTCTACGAGGGCGTCGCCGAGGAACAGGTGGCGGCTTTGCTCGGACTGCCGACGGAACGTGTCCGCACCGCCTGCGACCGGGCGACGGCGACGCTGCTGCATCCGCCGCGAGAACCGGCGCCCGCGGTGCGCCGGGCGAAGGCGGCGGCCTCGTGAACCGGGCCGAGCGGGAGGCCGCGGTACGCCGGATCATGGAGCGGACGGCGCCGCGCGTGCCGACGGACCTCCACGCCGACGTCGTACGCCGCGGCAGCCGTATCCTGCGCCGCCACACGCTCGCCCTGCGACTGCTGTGGCTGCTGCTGTTCGCGGCGACCGTGGCGTTCGTGGTGTGGGCGGCGGTGGCCCAGCCCTGGGTGGAGCCGCCGTCACAGACGACTCCACCGCTCACCGACTGGTAGCCCTTGGGGCTGTGGCCGGACAGGCCCTAGCCGAGGGCCTGCTGCAGGTCCTCGAGGAGGTCGTCGACGTTCTCGATGCCCACGGAGAGCCGGACGAGGTCGCCGGGCACCTCCAGCGCCGAACCGGCCACGGACGCGTGCGTCATGCGCCCCGGGTGCTCGATCAGGGACTCGACGCCGCCCAGGGACTCGCCGAGGGTGAACACCTTGGCGCGGTTGCAGACCTCGACGGCCGCCTCCTCGCCCCCGGTGACGCGGAAGGAGACCATGCCGCCGAACGCCCGCATCTGCTTGGCGGCGACCTCGTGACCGGGGTGGTCCGGCAGGCCCGGGTAGAGCACGCTCGTCACGCGCGCGTGCCGGGTCAGCATGTCGGCGACCTTGGTGGCGTTCTGACTGTGCCGGTCCATGCGCACCGACAGCGTCTTGGCGCCGCGCAGCACCAGCCAGGAGTCGAAGGGCCCGGCGACCGCGCCCATCGCGTTCTGGTGGTACGCCAGCTCCTCGCCGAGGGCCTCGTCCGCGGTGATCAGCGCGCCGCCGACGACGTCGGAGTGGCCGCCCATGTACTTCGTCAGGGAGTGCACGACGACGTCCGCGCCGAGCGACAGCGGCTGCTGCAGGTACGGCGTGGCGAACGTGTTGTCGACGACGAGACGGGCGCCCGCGTCCCGGGCGACCTGGGCGACGGCGGCGATGTCGGTGATGCCCAGGAGCGGGTTGGAGGGGGTCTCCACCCACACGGCCTTGGTCTTCGGGGTGATCGCGGCCCGTACGGCGGAGGCGTCGCCGGTGTCTGCGACCGACCACTCCACGCCCCAGCGGGCGACGACCTTCGCGAAGAGACGGAACGTGCCGCCGTAGGCGTCGTTCGGGATGACCACGTGGTCGCCGGGGCTGAGCAGCGTACGCAACAGGCAGTCCTCGGCCGCCAGTCCGGAAGCGAACGCGAGGCCTCGGCGGCCGCCCTCGAGGGCCGCGAGGTTCTCCTCCAGGGCGGTCCTGGTCGGGTTGGCGCTGCGGCTGTACTCGTAGCCGCCGCGCAGTCCCCCGACGCCGTCCTGCTTGTAGGTCGAGACCTGGTAGATCGGCGGGACGACCGCGCCGGTGAGGGGATCGGCGGTGTTGCCCGCGTGGATCGCGAGGGTCTCGAAGTGCTGACTGATGTGCCTGTCGCTCATGGGCACCGAGCGTAGTCCGCTCACGCGCCCGGCGCGGGACGGCCGCCGGGCCCGATCGCGGGACGACCGGTCGGCCGGTCGCGGGGGCAGCGGCCGGGACGGAGGTTTTCCACAGGTGCGGGGGCGGGTTGGCCAATTGTCGGCGCGGTCTGGTTCGCTTGTGGCATGGAGATTCTCTGGGTCCTGATGGCGGTGGTCCTGATCGGCTTCGTGCTGCTGCCGTTCCTGCGGCGCAGGCGCGGCCAGGTCGAGCTGGTTCCGGCTGATCACCCGGACGCCGCGGACCCGGCGACCTACGGTTTCGTGCGCACGGAGGAGCTGGACATCCGCATGCCCGGCCCCGACCAGGACCTGCTGGACGTCCTGGACGTGGTGCAGCACACGCAGGACTACCGGGCGGCCCAGCAGTTGCTGGCCGGCACGGAGACCGAGGGTGAGCTGCGCTGGCAGCGCGTGCAGGCCTTCGCGGGGGCGGCGGCGCTGGAGCTGCAGCAGCGGCCGGGCGGGGTGGGCGAGATACCGGGCGGGCAGTGGCTGCGAGTGTGGCGGACGGAGGCGCCGAAGGACGCGGGCGGTGCGGCCGTGCACGCCGAGTTCCTGGTGCAGCAGGCGTGGCGGACGTCGACACCGGGCACGGACGACTTCCGGATCATCATGGAGGAGGCGAAGGACGCCTGCGGCCAGGCGGCACTGCTGGCTCCGGGTGACCCGATCCCGTACGTCGTCGAGCTGTCGGTGGCCCGCGGTCTGCGGTACTCACAGGCAGAGTTCGAGCAGCTCTGGCTGAAGATCCTGGACCGCGCCCCGGCGCACATGGGGGCGCATCTCGCGGCTCTGCACTACTGGTGCGAGAAGTGGCACGGCTCGCGGGAGCTGGCGTACTCGTTCGCGGAAGCAGCGGCGGCAAGAGCGCCCCGTGGCTCCCTCCTCGCGGCCATGCCCCTCTTCGCGGTCTTCGAGCACCTTCCCGAGGTGAACCTGGTCAGCAGCTTCTACCAGAGCGAGGTCGTGACGAAGGCGATGCACGGCGCGCTGTTCGCGGTGCACGCGGCCCGGCCCGACGACCCGATGCTGGCGCACGTCCGTCACCTGCTGGTCTTCTTCCTGGTGCGCTCCGAGCGCTGGTCGGAGGCGATGAACCAGCTCATTCACGTGGACGGCCACGTGGGCGCCCTCCCCTGGACCCTCTCCCTCGACCCGGCCGCGGAGTTCGCGGTCTACCGCGCGCTGGCGGTGGCGGGCTACGAGGCCAACGGCGGCAGCCCGGCGAGCCTGCCGCACTGAGGCGGGCCCGAGTCGCCGGAAGCGGGCCGCGTCCCAGGCGACGACGGCCGAAACCTCTGTCCTGCCCGATCGGCGTCGCCAGGGCAGATGGCTGAGCCACTGTCGTCGGAAGCTGCGGTGACCCTGCGAGCGCTGCTGGCCGGCTCAGATCCGGTGAGCAGCGCCCTGCCGGCCCAGATTCCACACACGCGGGTGATGGGCAGGTGCGGCTGCGGCTGCACCGGCAACGCTGCGAGCTGAGCCGCCAAGGGGTGATACCGCCTTCATCATGACAGGTGGGAGGCCGGTTTCGTACGACGAAGGGCACAGCTCGGCAGCCTTGTCCGGCTGCTCCTGCGGCTCTCAGAATCGCCGTCATGGATCACACCGGCGAGGTCGATCAGGATGCGGTGCTGCGGGCACGCACGATGTTGCTCGGATCAGCCAGACCGAGCGTCCGCCAACAGGTCGAGGCGTACCGAGTGCTTTCGGCGGTGAGTCCGCTGACGTACTTGCCGAAACTGACCCGGGCACTGCTCTCGTACGGCTACGCGCCAGAGGTCCGGGACCGGCCGGAGGCGCGACTTGCACACCACGCCGAGGCCGCTGCCACGGCACGGCGCATCGACTCGGCGGAGCCCAACAGGACCGAGTTGCTCGTCAGCGCTCTGTCCGCGTACCGGTACGAGCTGTATGCCGCCGGACGAAGGGCTGAGGGCCTCGCCATATGTGAGGAGATGGCCGAGGCCGGGCGATGGGGCTTTACGCACGGTCAAGTGCCGAGTCCCGGGTACGGACACTGGCAGTTGGCCACCGTGCTGGCCGAGGACGGCAATCACCAGGAGGCCGCGGAGCTCTGCGGACAACTGGTCCGGGCAACTCGCTCGGAAGGCTCGGCGCGGGTCGATTTCTGGACCATGCTGGCATGGACGGCCGAGTTGGACGCGGCCGGATGTCACGACACGGCTCTGGCGGCCTTCGCGGACATCGTGGATGTCAGCCGTGCCGAAGTCGATGAGGGCAACTCGGCGCTGGCCATCCTGACGTGGCAACTGGTCCACCAGGCCGGGATGCTGGACGCCGCCGACCGACGCGTCGAGGCAGTCAGGGCCCGACAGGACGCCTTGGCCCGCCTGTCCGAGCTGGACAGGACCGGGGAACGCAAGAGCTGGAGCAACATCCTGTCGTGGTGGACCACGTTGTACGCCCTGTCCGGCCGGTGGACGGAGCCTGCCGCGTCTGCGGGTGCGCCCGCGCCTGCGTTCGGCTTCCCGTTCCATGACTGGTCACCCGACATCAAGCGGGCATACTTCGACAGCCTGCCGGCCCTCGAAGAACAGGTCGCCGGTCTGAGAGAGGCAGCCAGGACCGACCCCTGCGAACATCTTCCCGCGCTGGTGGCCCTGCACCAGAGGCTCACCGTTCGCTCAGCCCTTTACCGGGAGAACCGCAGCTACCGCATCCTGAAGCCACTGCGCCCGATCTTCGACGAGAACGTGGCACTCGCGCGGCGCTCGGCCGACACGGCAGCCACGGAGCAGAGCCGGGAGGCACTGGGACAGGCGTTGACCGGCCGTTCCATGTTCCTCCTCGCCGCCCACCAGTACGGCGAGGCCTACGACGGCTACCGGGAGGTCGTCGACCTGCTGAGTTGACCCGTCACGTGATCAGCGTGCGGCAAAGGCGTGTTCGGAGGGCCGGGTGTCCGGGCCGACGGTCGCCGTTCGGCTCACCCAAGGCGGCTCATCAGGTGACCGATTCGGCCGAGGCGGCACGTCTCGTGAACGAGGGGTTCGTGCCGCTCATGCGCCAGGTCTCCGGATTCGTGGCCTACTACTGGATTGATGCCGGGGACGGAGTGATGGTCTCGACCAGCGTCTTCCAGGACCGGGCCGGCGCCGACGAATCGGTTTCCCCTCCCCAGGTGATGGCCGGCAAGGTGGTGGCTTCCGCATGACAGCCTGGCCCGGATCACTCATGGCAGCGCTCGGCGCGAGCGGCGCGGCACTCGTGGGCCTTCCGCTGCTGCTCCGAGACGAGTCGCGGGGTTCCGGTTCGCGTGCAAGCCTGAAATCATGATCAGGAAAGCGTCCTCGCCCGTGCATATCGAGGCGTCTCTCGATCCTCGGTTGTCCAGATGGCTTTGGCTGGTGAAGTGGCTCCTCGCGATTCCGCACTACATCGTGCTGTTCTTCCTGTGGATCGCGTTCGTCCTCGTGACCGTCTTCGCGTTCTTCGCCATCCTTTTCACGGGCCGATATCCCCGCCCCCTCTTCGAATTCAATGTGGGCGTCATGCGCTGGAACTGGCGGGTCAGTTTCTACGCGCACACCGCGCTCGGCACCGACCGGTACCCGCCGTTCACCCTCGCGAAGGAACCCGACTATCCGGCGCGGTTCGACGTCGACTATCCCGAGCGCCTCTCCCGTGGGCTGGTCCTGGTGAAGTGGTGGCTGCTGGCGATCCCGCAGTACATCGTCGTCGGGATGTTCGTCGGCGACTGGGCGTGGGGCTGGGGAGGCGAGGACGGCTGGCGCGGCGGTGGCCTGATTCCCTTCCTCTCCCTGGTCGCCGTGGTCATCCTGGCGGTGACGGCCCGTTACCCCGCTCATCTGTTCGACCTGCTGCTCGGCCTGGCCCGTTGGGTCGCGCGGGTGGCTGCCTATGCCGCGCTGATGACCGATGAGTACCCGCCGTTCCGTCTCGACATGGGCGGACAGGCCTCCCCCCTGGTGGAGACCTCGGTGAGCGATTCCGGCCCCGGCCCTCGCCCAGGCCCCGGTCCCGACCCCGGCTCCCGCCCAGGCCCCGGTCCCGGTCCCGGTCCCGGTCCCGGAGGGCCGTAGCGGCCGGGTGGCCTACGGAAACCGGCTCGGGTGGAATTCGGTTGCCTGCGGCGGGTCCGTGGGGGCTAGATGGCGAGCATGGCTGACATCAAGGGCTCGTACGACGATCTGTTCACCGCGGTGCCCACGGCGCTGGCCGCCCTGCTGGACGGCGGGGACACGGGCGGCTCGGTGGCCGTCTTCGTGGACGGTGAGCCGGTGGTGGACGTCTGGGGCGGGTTCGCCGACGCGCAGCGCACGGTGTCGTGGCAGCGGGACACGATCGTCAACGTCTATTCCGTCACCAAGACGATGACGGCCCTGTGCGCGCTGGTGCTGGCCGACCGCGGCGAGCTCGATCTCGACGCGCCGGTCGCCCGGTACTGGCCCGAGTTCGCCGCGGCGGACAAGGAGGGCGTGCTGGTACGGCATCTGCTCGCGCACACCGCGGGCCTGCCCGACTGGGAGGGCCCGGTGGAGGAGATCTACGACTGGCCGGCCGCCACGGCCCGCCTCGCCGCCCAGGCGCCGCGGTGGGAGCCGGGCAGCGCGGCCGGCTACCACTCGCTCACCCAGGGGTTCCTGGTGGGCGAGGTCGTACGCCGGGTCACGGGCCGCAGTCCGGGCGAGTTCTTCGCCGCCGAGATCGCCGGACCGCTGGGCGCGGACTTCCATATGGGACTGCCGGCCGAGCACGACCACCGGGTGGCGCCGATGATCCCGCCCCCGTCCCGGGACGAGGACTACGCCGCGAGCGCGCCCGGCGGCAACACGGCCCCGACCGCCGCGACCGCGATCCGCGTCCGTGACGGCAACAGTGTGGCCTGGCGCCGGGCGCAGATCCCCGCCGCGAGCGGCTTCGGCAACGCGCGCTCGGTGGCCCTCGTCCAGTCGGCGATGGCCTGCGGGGGTGCGCTGCACGGGGTGCGGCTGCTGTCGCGGGCGGGCCGCGACCGTGCGTGGGAGGAACAGTTCAGCGGCCAGGACCGCGTCCTGGGCATGCCGATCAGCTGGGGCCTGGGCTACGGGCGGTTCGGCAACACCTACGGGTGGGGCGGCTGGGGCGGCTCACTCGTCATGATCGACCCCGAGGCGCGGACGACGGTGGCGTACGTGACGAACCAGATGCGCGAGCCCGCGGACGACACGCGGGGCATGGAGATCGTGATGTCCGTCTACGACGGCCTCAAGGGGCTTGGGGCGGGTGGCTGAGGCGAGGGCGGAGTCCGTGAGCAGCGGTGATGAGAGCAGCCGGGTGTTCCTGATCGGCGGCGGGTGGGACGGGACGGTCGCCGACGTCGTTTACGGGCCGTTTCTGCGTGCCGCGGCGTCCGGCTCGGCGACGGGCTCGGGGGCCGGCGCGGGGGCCGGGGGCGGCTCCGGTCCGCTCGTCCTCTGTGTGCTCGTCGACGAGGGCGACGGCGCCGAGCGGTTCGCGCGGTACGACGTCGCATTGCGGAAGGCCGGGCCGTGCACGCCCGTGCCGCTGCTGGTGCCGGTCGGGCAGCGGTTCGACGTCGGCGCGCTCTCCGGGGACGTGGACGGGGTGCTCGTCTGCGGCGGGCTGACGCCCGCGTATCAGGAGGCGTTCGCCGGACAGCTCCGTTCTCTGCCCGCCCTGCTCGCCGAACGCGGGGTTCCCTACGCCGGCTTCTCCGCGGGGGCCGCGGTCGCGGCGCGGGACGCGGTGGTCGGGGGGTGGCTGATGGACGGGGTCGCCGTGTGTCCGCCGGACGCCGGCGAGGATCTCGAGGAGGTCGAGGTGCGGCCCGGGCTCGGGCTCGTGCCGTTCGGGGTGGACGTGCACGCCGCGCAGTGGGGGACGGTGGGGCGGCTGGTCGCCGTAGTGGCCGGCGGACGGTCGGCGCACGCGGTGGCCATCGACGAGAACACCCTGGTGGAGGTCGGCGGCGAGGGCGCCGGTGGACACCGGCGGGCGCGGGTGACGGGACTCGGGCGGGCCCACTCCGTACGGCCCGCTCCGGGGGGCGGGGTCGTCGTACGGTCCTACGGCGACGGCGAGACGTTCCCCGCCGCCTGAGCCTGCCCACCCGGCTGCCTCTCCTTGTCGGCCCGCCGTGTGCTGTGGCTGCCAGGAGGCGAAGGGACGGGCGGGAACCCGGAGGTGCCCGGCGCCCCTCCTGAAGGGCATGAGTACCGACACGCTCACGGACCTGAAGACCGGCGCGACCGCCGGCGCCGACACCGGCAGCGCGGCCAAGGACGACCCCGAGGGCTGGGGCATCGCGTCCTGGTCCGTCGTACTGCTCGCGCTCGGGGTGTTGACGGCGTACGCGTTCAACGTGTTCGAGGACCGGCACTCCGGCGCGGAGCTGGCCGCGTGCCACGACCTGGCGAACACCTGGCCGATGTACGCGGCGGCGTACGCCGGGCTCCTCACCACCCTCGCCGCCGTGACGCTCGCCGGCCGGCGGCTGCTGCGGCCGCTGCGCCCGCGCGGCCCGGTGCAGATGGCCGGGTTCGTGCTGCCGGCCGGGCTGCTGCTGCTCGGCCTCCAGGCGCTGATCGTGTGGTCGCTGTACCAGCCGTCTTCGGGCGGGACGGCCGGCTGCGCGGGATGAGGCGGGGCCCCCGGCGTTCCTGCCGGGGGCCCCGCTCACCGTGCGGTCCTCAGATCGTCGACGCGTCGATCACGAAGCGGTAGCGGACGTCGCTGTTGAGCACCCGCTCGTACGCCTCGTTTATCTCCGACGCGCTGATCAGCTCGATCTCGGCGCCGAAGCCGTGCTCGGCGCAGAAGTCGAGCATCTCCTGGGTCTCCTGGATGCCGCCGATGCCGGAGCCCGCGAGGGTCTTGCGGCCGCCGATCACCGAGAACAGGTTGAGGTTGACGGGCTCCTCGGGCGCGCCGACGTTCACGAAGGCGCCGTCGGTGCGCAGCAGGCTCAGGTAGGCGTCCAGGTTCAGCGGGGCCGAGACCGTGGACAGGATCAGGTCGAACGTGCCGGCCAGCTCCTTGAAGGTGTTCTCGTCGCTGGTGGCGTAGTAGTGGTCGGCGCCCAGCTTCAGGCCGTCCTCCTGCTTGCGCAGCGACTGGGACAGCACGGTCACCTCGGCGCCGAGCGCGTGCGCGATCTTGACGCCCATGTGGCCGAGGCCGCCCATGCCGAGGATCGCGACCTTCTTGCCGGGGCCGGCGTTCCAGTGCTTGAGCGGTGAGTACGTGGTGATGCCGGCGCAGAGCAGCGGCGCGGCGACGTCGAGGGAGAGACCGTCGGGGATGCGGACGACGTAGTTCTCGTCCACGACTATCTTCTGCGAGTAGCCGCCGTAGGTGGGCTCGCCGTCCTTGCCGACGGCGTTGTACGTGCCGACGCTGCCGCCGGTGCAGTACTGCTCCAGACCGGCCTTGCAGTTGTCGCACTCACGGCAGGAGTCGACGAGACAGCCGACGCCCACGCGGTCGCCGACGGCGTGCCTGGTGACGCCGGGGCCGACCTCGGAGACGACGCCCGCGATCTCGTGGCCCGGGACCATCGGGAAGATGGCCTCGCCCCAGCCCTCGTTGGCCTGGTGGATGTCGGAGTGGCAGATGCCCGCGAACTCGATGTCGATCAGGACGTCGAACTCGCCGACCGGGCGGCGCTCGATCGTCGTGCGCTCCAGCGGAGCCTTGGCGGCGGGTGCGGCGTACGCGGCAACGGTGGTCATGCCGGGGGTCTCCTAGCGGGGGGTTGCGATAGTCCCGGCCTGCCTTCGGGCCGGGGCTTGCGTCCAGCTTGCCCGACGGCACGGAAATCACCCAGGCCACACCTGTGTGTACGTCTGCTGTGCCTACCACTGGCGGGGTCAGGCTCCTGTGCGTACGACCGGCAATACTGGACGGCATGGACGAGCACCCCGAACCCGTCGGCGCCCCCCTCGATCGGCGGGCCGAGCTCAGCGAGTTCCTGCGCACCCGCCGGGCCCGGCTGCAGCCCGACGACGTGGGGCTGCCGGACTTCGGACGGCACCGCAGGGTGCCGGGGCTGCGGCGCGAGGAGCTGGCGCAGCTGGCCGGGGTGTCCGTGGCGTACTACACGCGCCTGGAGCAGGGCAACGGGCGCAACGTGTCGGCGGAGGTGCTGGACTCGATCGCCCGGGCGCTGCGGCTGACGGACGCCGAGCACGCCCACCTCACCCACCTGGCGAAGCCGAAGCACAAGAAGAAGCAGACGGCCCGGCCGCAGCAGGCGCGGGTGTCGCTGCGGCAACTGCTGACCACGATGGACTCGGTGCCGGCGTACATCGTCGGGCGGCGCTCGGAGATCCTGGCGTGGAACCGGATGGCGGCGGCGGTCTTCGGCGACTGGGCGGAGCTGCCGGCGGCGGAGCGCAACTGGGCCCGGCTGGTCTTCCTCCACCCCGCCTACCGCGATCTGTTCGTGGACTGGGAGCAGAAGGCGATCGACATCGTCTGCGCCCTGCGGATGGACGCGGGCTGCTATCCGGACGATCCTCGGCTGTCGGCGCTGGTGGGCGAGCTGTCGGTGAAGAGCGAGGACTTCCGGCGGCTGTGGGCCACGCACGACGTCAAGGAGAAGAGCCACGGCGTGAAGCGGATGAGGCATCCGCTGGTCGGCGAACTCTCCCTGAACTTCGAGGGGTTCAGGCTGCTGGACGACGGCGAGCAGACGATGGTGACGTACCACGCGGAGCCGGATTCGGCCTCGGCACAGGGGCTGCGGCTGCTGGCCAGCTGGGGCGCTGACGCGACTCGGGCGGGGGCGGAGTCTCAGACACCGTCCGCTTGAGAGTGCACTCGAGAGTGCGCCTGTGCTGGTGCGGGCGTCGCTGGGGGCCGCCGCCCCCGCACGCCCGCTTCAGCCCTGGTAGGGCGGGGCCGCTCCCCATCCCCACTTCGGCACCGGCTGCTCCGCCGGCGGCTTGGCGTCGGGGCCGGAGAAGTACCTGCCTGCCTGCCGTAGTACGCGTCGTACAGCGCCACCGACCCCGTGTTCCCCTTCCGGTCCGCCACCGTCGCGCGGAAGGAGATCGACTGGGGCCCGCCTGCGGATCCGCACGGGGATATGGGCGCGCCCCGGGGCCCGGGAGAGGCCGACGACCCACCCTCTGACGGAGTCGGCTGCGGCCGGACCGGTAGGGCCGACCGGGTCGGTCGGGCCCGCGAAGAGAGGAGTACGGCGACCACCACCGCCGCTCGGACATGCGACGTCGCACGCTTCATGCGCAAACCCCCCGGAACACCCAGAAGTATGCCGGGGGGGTGATCGGACGCATCAATACGCAGAACTACGCCAAACTTGAGGACTATCCCGTCGGAGTCACCGCGTCGGACTTACCGGGTCGAAGACACCCCGTCAGGCCGACGCCGCGTTCTCCTTCACCGTGATCCTCCCCTTGCGGATCGTCGCCAGGCGCGGTGCCTTCTTCGCGATCGAGGAGTCGTGGGTGACCATGATGAAGGTCAGCCCGTGCTCCTTCCACATGGTGTGCAGCACCTCCATGATCTCGTCGCGCATGCTCTCGTCGAGGTTGCCGGTCGGCTCGTCGGCGAGCAGCACCTTCGGCTGCTTCACCAGCGCGCGGGCGATGGCGACGCGCTGCTGCTGGCCGCCGGACATCTCGGACGGCAGGTGCCTGAGCCGCTCGCCGAGGCCGACCGACGTCAGCGCCTCGGCGGCCCGTTCGCGGCGCTCCTTGGGCTTCACGCCGAGCGGGACGAGGGCGGTCTCGACGTTCTCCTGCGCGTTGAGCGTCGGGATGAGGTTGAAGGACTGGAAGACGAAGCCGATGTTCTCGCTGCGCACCTTCGTCAGCCTGGCCTCGGAGAGCTTGGCCAGGTCGACGCCGTCGAGGACGACCTCGCCCGCGGAGGGCCGGTCGAGCGCGCCGATCATCTGCAGCAGTGTGGACTTGCCGCCGCCGGTGGGGCCCTGGATGACGAGCCGGTCGCCGTCCGGGATGGTCAGGTCGACGCCGTCCAGGGCATGGACGGTCTCCTTGCCCCGGGTGTAGTGCTTGGTGACGCCTCTGAGTTCGTACATGGGGACAACAAC
This sequence comes from Streptomyces sp. NPDC050121, assembly GCF_044460385.1. Classification (NCBI taxonomy): domain Bacteria; kingdom Bacillati; phylum Actinomycetota; class Actinomycetes; order Kitasatosporales; family Streptomycetaceae; genus Streptomyces; species Streptomyces sp. NPDC050121. The sequence goes on from NZ_JBITJV010000040.1 coordinate 55,414, forward strand.
TCCTGGAGCTGGTAGGTGGGTTGGCTACTCGACGCGGCGCAGCGCGTCCGCCGGGCGCAGCCGCGAGGCCCGCCAGCCGCCGAACGCCCCCGCGATCAGACCGCCGGCCACGGCGAGCGCCACCGCGATGGCCACCGTCGTGACGCTCACCGGCGCGGTCAGCGCGACGTCGAGGGTCTTGGCCGCCGCCCGGCGCCCGGGGCCGCCGAAGCCGCCGCCACCGCCGGGACCGCCCTGGCCGCCGCCACCGCCGCCCAACTGGGCCTGCAGCGTGGGGCTGACGGCGGTCACGGCGTAGGCGCCCGCCAGGCCGAGCGCGATGCCCAGGGCGCCGCCCAGCAGGCCGTTGACCATGGCCTCGCCGACGACCTGCCGGGTGACCCGGCCGGACTTCCAGCCCAGCGCCTTCAGCGTGCCGAACTCACGGACACGGCGGGAGACCGCCGAGGAGGTGAGCAGACCGGCCACCAGGAAGGCGGCGATCAGGACCGCGATGGACAGCCACTTGCCGACGTTGGTGGCGAGGGAGGAGGCCGTGGAGAGGGAGCCGGAGACGGTGTCGGCGAGGTCGGCGGAGGTCGTCACCGTCGTACCCGAGACGTTCTTCTGGATCGTCGACTTGACGTTGCCGATCTTCTGGGAGTCGGTCGCCTTGACGTAGATCGTGGTGACCTTGTCCTTCGAGTCGCTGAGGGCCTGGGCCTGGGCCAGCGGGATGTAGACGTTGGCGGCGGCGTCGCCGCTGTCGGCCGTGGCGATGCCGATCACCGAGAACTTGACCTTGCTGATGGTGAGCGTGGAGCCGACCTTGAGCGACTTCTCCTTGGCGTACGCGGAGTCGAGCACGGCGACCTTGCCGTCGGTCTCGGTGGTCTTGAAGGTACGGCCGCCGGTGATCGTGGAGGAGGTCAGCGGGCCGAGCGCGGGCTCGCTGACGTCGGTGCCGTAGACGGAGTAGTTGTTGACGTCGAAGTCGGCGCCGCCGCCCTGCACTTCACCCTGCGGCCGGCCGCTCCCCTGACCGCCGCCGGGGCTGCCCTGACCGCCGCCGCTGCCGCTGCCGCTGCCGTTCTGCTGGAACTGGCCGCGGGTGAACTGGCCGTTGATCTTGATGACCTGAAGGCTCAGCCCGCCGACCGCGTCGGAGACTCCGCTCTGCTTGCCGACCTTGGTGACGGTCGCGGTGGACAGGGTCTGGAAGCCCTGCACCAGGACGCGGTCGGTGCTCTGCTCGGCGCCGGAGTCGTTGTCCTGCGCGTCGAACCGGAAGCGCGGCCGGTCCGAGGGGTTCGCGGTGGGCGTCGCGGCCTTGGTGACCGTCATGTCCGTACCCAGGCCGTACAGCGACTGCAGGACCTTGTCCTGGGCCTTCCCCATGCCGGAGGACACGGAGGTGACCACGATGACCAGCGCGATGCCCAGCGCGAGGCCGGAGGCGACGACGAGTGCCGCTTTTCTGCGGCGGCGCAGTTCGCGCCTCAGGTAGGTGAAGAACATGGCCGCAAGGTAGGTACGGCGCGTGATGAAGGCATAAGGCCGACATAAGAGAACGATGAGAAGGCTGTCCCAGGGCCAGGAATCCGCTCGCACCCACCTGCCGGCGGACAGCGCCGACGCGACCGCGGACCCGTACGGTTGCCCGACCCCCACGGCGGATCAACAACGAGTAGGGGTGTTCTGCCGGCACCGGGAGAAATCCATGGGAGCCAGTCGCCGATCTGCAAGGGCAGATCAACAGGCTGAAGAGCCGGGCCGGCACCGGAGCCGGAGCCGGAGCCCCAGCCTGAGCCGGAACCAGCGCCGGCGGGCGAGCCCGAGCCGAAGGCGCGAGGCGGTGCGGTGTCCCGGGTCCTCGGGCGAAGGTCCGCTTCCCGGGCCCCGCGACGCCCCGACTGAAAGGGCGGCTCATGCGAAAGGCGGTCACCCTCTCGGGCAACCGCCTTCAGCACACGCGGAGTCGGGGTCAGGGCCGGCCTCAGGCGGCCGAACCCGCCTTCCACTGCGCCCAGTCCATGTTCCAGCCGTTGAGGCCGTTGTCCGGCGCGACCGTCTTGTCGCCGGTGTTGGAGACGACCACGACGTCACCGACGATCGAGCTGGTGTAGAACCAGTAGCCCGCCGTGCCCGTGTCGTTGGCGCCCTTGGTGTCGGACAGACCCACGCAGCCGTGGCTGGTGTTCACCGAGCCGAAGATGGACTTCGCGCCCCAGTAGTTGCCGTGCACGAAGGTGCCGGAGTTGGTGAGGCGGATGGCGTGCGGCACGTCCTTGATGTCGTACTCACCCTTGCCGTCGTCGTCGGTGAAGCCCACGGTCGCGCCGTTCATGCGCGTCTCCTTGAACTTCTCCGACATCACCATCTGGCCCTCGTACGTCTTGTTGTCGGGCGAGCCGGCGGAGATCGGGATGGTCTTGATGACCGCGCCGTTGTGCGTGACCTTCATCTGCTTGGTCTTCGCGTCGACGTAGGAGACCTGGTTGCGGCCGATCTTGAAGGTGACCGTCTTCTGCTGGACTCCGAAGACACCCTTGGCGCCCTCCACACCGTCGAGCGCGAGCTTCAGCGTGACGGTGGAGTTCTCCTTCCAGTAGTCCTTGGGCCGGCAGTCCATGCGCTGGGTGGAGAACCAGTGGCAGACGACCTCCTGACCACTGGTGGAGTTCACGGTGACGCCCTTCTGGACGGCCGCCTTGTTGGTGATCTCCTTGTTGAAGTTGATCGACACCGGCATGCCCACGCCGACGGTCGAGCCGTCCTCGGGGGTGAAGTTGCCTATGAAGCTGTTGGCCGGGGAGACCGTGGTGAACGAGGCGTTCTCGTGGGCCTCCAGGCCCGCGGAGTCCTTCGCGCTGGCCGCCACCTTGTAAGTGGTGGACCGCTCCAGCTGGCCGTTCGGCTTCCAGCTGGTCTTGTCGGCGGAGAGCGTGCCCTGGACGGCGGTCCCCTCGGCGGTGGTCATCGTCACCGTGGTGAGCGTGCCCTTGCTCACGGTGACGGCCGCCGAGTTGTTGATGGAGGCGTTGTTCGAGCCGTCCGCAGGTGTGATCTTGATCTGGGCCTCGGAGGACTTCTTGGCCGCCGCCTCGTCGGCCTTGGCCTGCGAGGAGCTGCCTCCGCCGTCGGAGGCGCCGCTGTCGCCGCCGGAACACGCAGAGAGCACCAGAACACCGCCGAGCAGGGCGGACGCGGCCATCAGACCTCGACGCCGCCTACTGTCCGTCATCACACGCTTCTCCATCGTTGCCGATTACAGAACCCCGAGAGTCCCCGTCAAAAAACATCAACGCTACGACCAGTTCGTCCCGTTCCACATTTCCCGAAGGTGTGGGGCACGCCACGTTCATGACGCGCTTGGTGCGGGTGTCGGTTCGTGCGCCTGCTGAGACGAAGAAACCCCGGGCGGCGGTTGCCGTCCGGGGTCACGGTTTCCCCAAGACGCTCAGCCGATGCCGACCTCTTCGTCGTCCGACTCGCCGTCGGACTCCCCATCATCGTCGACATCATCGTCGTCGAGGTCCCACTCCGGCGAATCCGGGTCGTAGTCGATCCGCTCGCTGGACCAGGAGGCCTGCTGGAGCTCCACCCCGGGCACCTGACTGACCAGGTCGAACGGGTCGACGAGGTAGGCGAGGGCCTCCGCGGTGTCTTCCGTCACAGCGCCCTCGGTGTGTGCGCGCTCGTCGTCCGGCAGCTCCGCGTCCGAGGCCACCCGCCGCAGGGCCGCCTTGCCCACGGCGTCCTCGTCGTGAATTTCCAGCACGAGTTCCACCCGAAGCCGTACAAAACGTGATGTCTCTTCAGAGTTCATGGCCGGAGCGTACGGCTCACAGCTCCTGCAACTTTCCCGCGACCCGCGCCTTTCATTAGCATCGGGCCACACGGCCAATTCGCCAGCGTCACAAGGGGATCGATATTCCGTGTCATCCGCTCGCCGTCCGTTGCTGACCGCCACCGCCGCGGGGACCCTGTTGGGCGCCCTGTGGTTCGTCCCGTCCGCCAACGCGTCCCAGGACGCCCCGGCCAGAACGGAAACGGCGACGCAGGTCACCACGCAGGCACGGGCCGCGTCGACGACGACGTCCGAGTCGTCGTCGGAGTCGTCGTCATCGCAATCGTCGTCATCGCAATCGTCGTCGGAGTCCTCGGAGTCGGCAGCCGGGACGACGGCCCGGACCACGGCCGACGACGGCATCCGGCTCGCCGACACCGGAAGCTTCGACACGACCCCGTACGTCGTCGGCGGGACCGCGCTTCTCGCCCTCGGCGCCGGCTTCGTCGTTTATTCGGTTCGCCGGGAACGTCTGGGTTTTTGAATTAACTTGACTGTTCTTTGGCGGGTTCTTCATAGTTCGCTCATGAAGAGATCATCGGGGGCCCGGCTGTGCGCCACGGCCGCAATAGGCGCACTGTCGCTCTCCCTCCTCACCGCCTGCTCGGACGACGGGTCGAAGGACACCGCGGACTCAAAGCCGTCCGCCTCCGCGTCGGCGTCCACCTCCTCGTCGGCCCCGGCCGGCAAGGCGCTCACCAGCGCCGAGCTGGAGAAGCTGCTGCTCGCCAAGGGCGACCTCAAGGGCTACGAGGCCAACTCGGGGGACGACACCCTTCCGAAGTCCAAGAGCCAGGTGAAGACGGACAAGCCCGCGTGCGACCCGCTCGCCTGGGCCACGGCCGGTCTCGCTCCGGGTGACACGAACGCGAACGCCAGCAACCAGATCTCCGAGGACAAGGCGTCCACCGCCACCGCGCAGCCGACGGACCTCGCGGACGCCTTCAACATCGACATGACGTTCGTGGGTCTCTCCTCGTACGCGGGCGACGGCGCCGAGAAGACGATGAAGGCCGTCTCCGACAGCGTGACGGCCTGCGCCGGCGGGTACGGCCTCGCGGCCGACGGCGAGAAGTCGAAGGTCACCAAGGTGGCCGCGGAGAAGGGCTCCGGCAAGGGCGACGAGTCGGTGGCGTTCGCCGAGACCGTCGACATGGACGGCGAGGGCACGGCCACCTTCCACGCCGAGGCGATCCGCAGCGGCAGCACCATCGCCACCTTCTACACGGTGAACTTCGCCGCGTTCGAGAAGGGCGGAGACATGGGCCCCGTCCCCGCCGCCGTGATCGACGCACAGGTCGCCAAGCTCAGGTAGCCCGCCGGACCCGCGTAGGGGCCCTGCCGTCGCGCTCTCACCACGCGCGTACGGCAGGGCCCCGACCGCCTTGCTGTCCTACCGCCTTACCGCAGCGGCCCGGTGACCGTCTCCACCGCCGCGACGAGCCGGCCGTCGCGCACGAACGCGTCCGCCGCCGCGAGGTCGGGCGCGAGGAACCGGTCCGGGCCGGGGCCCTGGACGCCCGCCTTGCGCACGGCGTCGATGACCGCCCGGGTCGCGGGCGCCGGGGTCAGCCCCTCGCGCAGCTCCACGCCGCGTGTGGCGGCGTACAGCTCGACGGCGATGACGCGCGTGAGGTTGTCGATGGCGGTGCGCAGCTTGCGGGCGGCCGACCAGCCCATCGACACATGGTCCTCCTGCATCGCGGAGGACGGGATCGAGTCGGTGGACGCCGGCACGGCCAGTCGCTTCAGCTCGCTGACCAGCGCGGCCTGCGTGTACTGGGCGATCATCAGACCGGAGTCGACCCCGGCGTCGTCCGCGAGGAACGGCGGCAGGCCGTGGCTGCGGTTCTTGTCCAGCAGCCGGTCGGTGCGCCGCTCGGCGATGGAGGCGAGGTCGGCGACGGCGATGGCGAGGAAGTCCAGGACGTAGGCGACCGGGGCGCCGTGGAAGTTGCCGTTGGACTCGACGCGCCCTCCCCCAGTGCCGAAAGCCTGGGAGGTGCCCCCGGGGAGGACGACCGGGTTGTCGACGGCCGAGGCCAGCTCACGTTCGGCGACGAGCCGGGCATGGGCCATGGTGTCGCGGCCGGCGCCGGCGACCTGCGGGGCGCAGCGCACCGAGTAGGCGTCCTGGACGCGGGGCGCGTCGTCCTGGTGGTGGCCGGTGAGCTCCGAACCCGCGAGGACCGCCAGCATGTTGGCGGCGCTGGCGCCCTGACCGGGGTGCGGGCGGATGGCGTGCAGTTCGGGGGCGAGGACCTTGTCGGTGCCGAGGAGGGCCTCCAGCGACAGGGCGGCCGTGACGTCGGCGGACTTGTAGAGGAGGTCCAGGTCGGCGAGGGCCATGACCAGCATGCCGAGCATGCCGTCGGTGCCGTTGAGGAGCGCCAGGCCCTCCTTCTCGCGCAGCTCGACGGGGGCGATGCCGTGCTCGGCGAGGAGTTCGGCGGCGGGACGCACGACGCCGTCCGGCCCCTCGGCGTCGCCCTCGCCCATCAGCGTGAGGGCGCAGTGCGAGAGCGGGGCCAGGTCGCCGGAGCAGCCGAGGGAGCCGTACTCGTGGACGACGGGGGTGATGCCGGCGTTGAGGATGTCGGCCATGGTCTGCGCGACCTCGGGCCGGACGCCGGTGTGCCCGGAGCAGACGGTCTTCAGTCGCAGGAACATCAACGCCCGTACGACCTCCCGCTCGACGCGCGGGCCCATGCCGGCGGCGTGCGAGCGGACGATGTTGCGCTGCAGTTGGGTGCGGAGTTCCTGGCTGATGTGCCGGGTGGCGAGCGCGCCGAAACCGGTGGAGACGCCGTAGACGGGCTCGGGCTTGGCGGCCAGCGCGTCCACGATCTCGCGGGCCGCGGCGAGGGCCGCCACCGCTTCCGCGGAGAGCTCGATGCGGGCGCCGTCGCGCGCCACGGCGAGTACGTCGGACGCGGTCACGCCGGACGTCCCCACCACCACAGTGTGCATATCCATATTCAGGAGCGTACGCAGTGAAGACGTCGATGTCACCAGCGGGGGCCGGGTTCGCCCCTTACCGAATACATCACAGTCACCGTCGCAGTCACCGTCACCGTCACCGTCGCAGTCACCGTCACCGTCACCGTCGCAGTCACCGTCACCGGGACGGCTCAGGGCCGGCCCCTGAACCGCCGCCGCTCGGCGGGCCGCTCCCGCGCCCCCGACGGCGGCTCGTCGGCGAGGCGGACGACGGGGTCGTCGGGCCCCGCCCGCCCGGCCACCACCGGGCGGGCGGCCCGTACGGCCTTGGCACGGTACTGGGCGGCGTCGGCGAGCCGGAAGAGCCGGCGGGCAGAGCCCACGGGACCGATGGGGTCCCCGGTGGAGGCCACCCCGCAGGCCACGCCCTCGCCGAGCTCCAGCTCACCGGCCCGACGGCAGAGGTCGTCGGCGACCTTGACGACGTCGTCGGCGGGCGGCCCGACGGCCAGCAGACAGAACTCGTCCCCGCCGAGCCGGGCGGCCAGCGCGCCGGGCAGCATCGCCCCGCACAGCGACAGCACCGAACCGAACCGCTCCAGCAACCGGTCCCCGACGGCGTGCCCGAGGCTGTCGTTGACCCGCTTCAGCCCGTTGAGGTCGCAGACGGCGAGGCTGACGACGACCCCCTCCGTCCGATGCCGCTCGACCGCCTCCTCGAGCCGTACGTCGACGGCGCGGCGGTTGGCCAGGCCGGTGAGGGCGTCGGTGAAGGCGAGCCGGCGGGCCTCCTCCAGCCGCTCCGTCTGGGCGAGCCCCGCGGCGACGACGGCGGCGAGGACGGTCGCGAAGTCGGCGTCGGCCCGGTCGAAGACCGGGGTGCCGACGGAGCGGGCGACATACAACTCGCCCCAGGCCCGGCCGTGCAGCACGATCGGCGCGACCACACAGGAGCCGCGACCCCTGCGGCGCAGCGCGGCGACCCTCCCCCGGCCAACGCCGGGAGGTGCCCCCAGGTGGCAGTAGCCGGGGCGCCCGGCGGCAAGGCCCTGGGCCGTCTCGACCCAGGCGTTGGGCTCGCCGCCGGCCACCCAGCGCTCGTGCAGGAACTCGGTGATCTCGGGGAACTGGTGCACCGGGTAGGCCTCGTCCTCCGGGAACTCGTCCTCGTCCGCGGCCCGGTCGCCCACGTTCGCCAGGACGCGCAGCCGCCCGAGGTCCCGCTCCCACACCGAGAGCGCGGCAAAGCTTCCGGCCAGCGCCCGGCAGGCCCCGAGGGCGGCCGCACGCCACGACTCGCGGGGGGTGTGCGCGGCCGCCATCCCCTGCGCGAGCGCCACCACGGCCACCAGGCGTCTGTCCTCACCCATCTCCCCAGGCTAGGGATATTTGGGTGAAAAAGAGACGCAGAGGAGCACTTAGAGTGACACGACCCGCGATCACGGTCCCGAAAAGCGGTCACTCACCCGGCCACTGCGGCTTCCGCTTCTCGTTGAAGGCCGCCACGCCCTCCGCCCGGTCCGCCGAGAACGCCACCGACCGCCACGCCGCGTCCTCCACCTCCAGCCCGGCCCGCAGCTCAAGCCCCTGCCCGAGCCGCAGCGCCCGCTTCGCCGCCCGCAGGCCCACCGGCGAGTTCGCGCCGATCCGCGCGGCCAGCGCCAGCGCGTCCTCCCGGTCCCGCCCCTCCTCCACCAGGACGTCCACCAGGCCCAGTTCCCGCGCCTCGGCCGCCTCCACCCGGCGCGCCGTGAAGATCAGCTCGGCCGCTCGGGCCGCACCCACCCGGCGCGGCAGCAGCTGCGTACCGCCGCCCCCGGGAATCACCCCCACCGACACCTCGGGCAGCCCCACCACCGCCGTGCGGTCGGCCACGATGACATCGCAGGCCAGGGCCAGTTCGAAGCCGCCGCCCAGCGCGAAGCCGTGCACTGCGGCGACCGTGGGGACCGGCAGCTCCAGCACGCCGGTGTACGCCCCGCGTGTGAGCGGCCGCTGCCGGACCAGTTCGGCATCGCTGAAGGAGTTCCGCTCCTTGAGGTCGGCGCCGACGCAGAACGCCCGCTCGTGCGTCGAGGTCAGCACGACCACCCGGACGTCCCGGTCCTCGCCCAGCGCCGCGCACGCCCCGGCGATCGACCGGGCCATGTCGGTGGAGACGGCGTTCATGGCCTTCGGTCGGTCGAGGGCCAGCTCCGCGACGTGCCCGCCGTCCCCGTGCCGCCGCACCAGCACGAACTCCCCGAACCGCTCCTCGCCCGTGACACCGCCCGTGACACCGCCCATGACACCGCTCACGACACCCTCCGGTTAACGCGGGTTAACTTCTTTCGTTCGCCCGATCATCCCAGCCGGGATCCCCGGGCGAAAGAGCGGACCCGTCGCCCGACGCGGCCCCGCCCACCCGTTCGAGTGACATCCCGCCCAACTCCCCACGCACCGCTCACGGGAGCGCATACCGTGCGTCCGCCCCGGCGTATCGGGGGCGCGACCGCATCGGGAGGGAACGCGCGATGACGAGCACGCGGACCGGGCTGGACGATCCGGCACGTCAGGACGCGACGGCGGCCTGGGACGGGGCGCCACCCGAGGAGGCCGGCCCGCTGTGGGCCCCGCGCGCCCGCGGCCGGCACCGCCGTCCCCGCCCCCGCAAGGTGCTGTTCGCCGCGGGCGGCCTCGCGCTGGCCGCCGGCATGCTGGGCCTCGTCCGGCTGACTCCCCACTCGGGCGACGTCACCGGCATCGGCGCGGCGGAAGCCGAATCCCAGCCCGACCCGGTCACGGCCCCAGACACAGACACGGCCACAGCCACCTCTACGAGTACGACTACCGGCACCGGCGCCGGCAGGGACAAGGGCCGCTGGGCCGACGCGGCCGTCCCCGGCGCCGCCGCCCCGACCGCGCCCAGCGCCATGGGGGGAGCGAGCGCGAGCCCGACTCCCGAGGCCGGCCTGGTCCCCGGCACCCCGGGCTCGGCCACGTCCGTCGCCCTCACCCCGGGTGCCACCTACATCCCGGTCGCGCACCAGGCCCCGGCGCCCGCGCCCGCGAGGACGGCCGCCCCGCGGCCCACGGCGACACCGACGCCACCGGCCGCACCGACGACGGCGGCGCCCGCACCCCAGCCGCAGAAGCCGGGGCCGGGGCAGTCGGGGCAGCCGCGTCAGCCGAGCGTCTGCGTCCCGGTCGTCGGCCTCTGCGTGGACCCGCTGGGCGCTCCGGTACCGAAGCCGTAGCCCGCTGGAGCTCCAGTCGGCCACGGCTCCAGTCGGCCACGGCTCCAGCCCGCTACCGGTTCAGGCTTCCTCACTGTTGCGCCGGGTGAGCAGCCAGGGCTCGACCACGCCGAGACCGCGCACCGGCCGCTGCCACATGGGCTGCAGCGCGAAGCGGTACGTGGGCGGCTCCTCGCCCTCCTTCTCGGCGGCGGCTGCCTCCTCCGCTGCCTCCGCCTCCGAGGCCGGGGCGTCGCCCGTACGGATCAGCTCCTCGGCGAACGCGCTGTCGACGAGGACGGCGTCACGTGGCGCTATCGACGTCAGCCGGGAGGCCAGGTTGACGGTCGTGCCGAAGACATCGCCCATCCGGGTGGTGACGGTGCCGAAGGCCATGCCGACACGCAGTTCGGGCATCGTCTCGTCGTTGCTCATCGTCTCGACCAGCAGCAGCGCGATGTCGGCGGCGGTGCCCGCGTCGTCGGCCGCGTAGAGCACCTCGTCGCCGAGGGTCTTGATCAGGCGTCCGCCGCGGGCGGCGACCAGGTCGGCGGAGGTGGTCTCGAAGGCCTCGACCAGTTCGCCGAGTTCCTCCTCCTCCATGCGGCGCGTCAGCCGGGTGAAGCCGACGAGGTCGGCGAAGCAGACGGCGAGCCGCCGGTCGACCATCTCCTCGTCGTCCGCGGCCTGCACGACCCGGCCGGCCGAGGCGGCGAGCTGGCGCCGCCAGACGTAGACGAGGAACTCCTCCAGCTCGGGCAGCAGCAGTTCGACGATGGGATACGTGACCTCGGTGCGGGTCATGCCCGGCTCGGGCGGCTCGGTCAGGCCCTCCAGGAAGGAGTCGATCTGCCATTCCGCCAGCCGGGCGGTGGTCTGCCCGGTGGACCGGGCCACCTGCACGGCCATCGCCTCGCTCAGCAGCCCCGCCTCGACGAGACCCGCGAGTCGCCGCAGGGCGAGGACGTCGGCCTCGGTGAGCGCCTTGGCCTGTCCGATGTCGGCGAAGCCCATGGCCCGCCAGAAGCGCGACGCCAGCTCCATGGAGACGCCGGCGCTGCGGGCGGCCTGGAAGGGGGTGTAGCGCCGCTCGGCGCCGAGGATGAGCTGTTCGAGGCGCAGCGCGAGAGGATGCGGGTCCTCTCCGGGGTCGCCCGGCTCGCCGGGTTCGGCGGCCGGCAGGTTTACCCGGCCGTCCGCGCCCGCGCCGGAGCCCGTGTCGTCGACGGTCACGCCTGCTGCCCTTCCGATCTTCCGCGGTCAGGTATCGACCGGCCTCAACTCTACGGCAGGTGTGCCCCAGCTCACTCCGTTCCGTTCGGCAGGGAGCATCGTGCCCGGCGACGGTCTCACGCCGGTCGCAGGTGGACGATGTCTCCCGCGCCCACCGGCTCCTGCACGCCTTCCTTCGTGGCGATCACGAGCCGTCCGTCGCCGTCGACCGCGACCGCCTCGCCGACGATCGACCGGTCCCCCGGCAGTTCGGCCCGTACCGTTCGTCCCAGGGTCGCGCACCCTGCCGCGTACGTCTCCTGCAGACCGCTGGCCGCGGGGTCGCCGCCGGCCTCCCGCCAGCGCCCGTACCACTGCTCCAGCGACCGCAGGACGCCCCGCAGCAGCGGGTCCCGGTCCGTGTTCCGGGCGCCCGCGAGCGCCAGCGAACCCGCCTGGGGGACGGGGAGTTCGTCCGCGCGCAGGCTGACGTTGATGCCGACGCCGACGACCACCGCGTCCTGGCCCGCCCGCTCCGCGAGGATGCCGCCGGCCTTGCGTTCCTCGCCCTCGACGGTCACCAGGAGGTCGTTGGGCCACTTGAGTGCCGTGTCCACGCCCGCCACCCGGGACAGTCCCGTCGCCACGGCGACCCCGGTGAGCAGCGGCAGCCAGCCCCAGCGGGACACCGGCACCCCGCTCGGGGCGAGCAGCACGGAGAAGAACAGGCCGGACCGCGGGGGCGCCGACCATCGGCGGTCCAGGCGGCCCCGGCCCGCCGTCTGCTCCTCGGCGACGAGGATCGCGCCCTCGCCGGCCTGCCCCGCGCTCGCCGCCGCCACCAGGTCGGAGTTGGTGGAGCCGGTGCTCTGCACCACCTCCACCCCCGTCCACAGCCCGTCCCGCCGAAGCAGCGCGCGGCGCAGGGCCAGGACGTCGAGGGGCGGCCGGTCCAGATCGGACCACCGGCTGCTGCCTGCGTCTCGCGGTGTCATGAAAGCCACCCTAGGTGTGTTGTACGCCGCACTGCCGATCGGTAAGGGCAGCACTACTCTACGGATGAGTAACCGTCCCCCCTTTTGAGCAGGCAGGGAGCCACATCCCGATGTCCGAGCCGGAAGAGCGCCCAGAGATCCAAGGGATCGACATCCACACCACCGCGGGCAAGCTCGCGGATCTCCAGCGTCGCATCCAGGAAGCGACGCACGCCGGTTCGGAACGCGCCGTCGAGAAGCAGCACGCCAAGGGCAAGCTGACGGCCCGTGAGCGGATCGAGCTGCTCCTCGACGATGGTTCCTTCGTCGAGTTGGACGAGTTCGCCCGGCACCGCTCCACCAACTTCGGCCTGGAGAACAACCGCCCGTACGGCGACGGCGTCGTCACCGGTTACGGCACGGTCGACGGCCGTCCCGTCGCGGTCTTCTCCCAGGATTTCACCGTCTTCGGCGGCGCGCTCGGCGAGGTCTACGGCCAGAAGATCGTCAAGGTGATGGACTTCGCGCTGAAGACCGGCTGCCCGGTCATCGGCATCAACGACTCCGGCGGCGCCCGCATCCAGGAGGGCGTGGCCTCGCTGGGCGCGTACGGCGAGATCTTCCGCCGCAACACCCATGCGTCCGGCGTGATCCCGCAGATCAGTCTGGTCGTCGGCCCCTGCGCGGGCGGCGCGGTCTACTCCCCCGCGATCACCGACTTCACGGTGATGGTCGACCAGACCTCGCACATGTTCATCACGGGCCCCGACGTCATCAAGACGGTGACCGGCGAGGACGTCGGCTTCGAGGAGCTGGGCGGCGCCCGCACCCACAACTCCACCTCGGGCGTGGCGCACCACATGGCCGGTGACGAGAAGGACGCCATCGAGTACGTCAAGCAGCTGCTGTCGTACCTGCCGTCCAACAACCTCAGCGAGCCCCCGGTGTTCCCGGAGGAGGCGGACCTCGCCGTCACCGACGAGGACCTGGAGCTGGACTCCGTCGTCCCGGACAGCGCGAACCAGCCGTACGACATGCACACGGTGATCGAACACGTCCTGGACGACGCCGAGTTCTTCGAGACCCAGGCGCTGTTCGCGCCGAACATCCTCACCGGTTACGGCCGGGTCGAGGGCCACCCGGTCGGCATCGTCGCCAACCAGCCGATGCAGTTCGCGGGCTGTCTGGACATCACGGCCTCCGAGAAGGCGGCCCGGTTCGTGCGCACCTGCGACGCCTTCAACATCCCGGTCCTGACCTTCGTGGACGTGCCCGGCTTCCTGCCCGGCGTCGACCAGGAGCACGACGGCATCATCCGCCGCGGCGCCAAGCTGATCTACGCCTACGCCGAGGCCACGGTCCCGCTGATCACGGTGATCACCCGCAAGGCCTTCGGCGGCGCCTACGACGTCATGGGCTCCAAGCACCTGGGCGCCGACATCAATCTGGCCTGGCCGACCGCCCAGATCGCGGTGATGGGCGCGCAGGGCGCGGTCAACATCCTGCACCGCCGCACGATCGCGGAGGCGGAGGCGAACGGGGAGGACCTGGAGGCGGTGCGCGCCCGCCTCATCCGCGAGTACGAGGACACCCTCCTCAACCCGTACATCGCGGCCGAGCGCGGCTACGTCGACTCGGTGATCATGCCGTCCGACACCCGCCGCCACATCGTCCGCGGGCTGCGTCAGCTGCGCACCAAGCGGGAATCCCTGCCCCCGAAGAAGCACGGCAACATCCCCCTCTAGGCCTGCTGGGAGCCGTCATGAACATCAAGGTCGTACGGGGCAACCCGACCCCCGAGGAGCTCGCCGCCGCCCTGGCGGTGGTCCGAGCGCGCGCCGCGGCGGCGACAGCCGAGCCGCCCGGCGCGACCGCCCCGAGGGACGCGTGGTCCGACCCGTCGCGGATCGCGGCCCACCGCCTCCCCCACCCGGGCCAGGCATCCTGGACCCGCACCTACTGGCCGAGCTGAGGCAGCTTCTTTCAGGGGCGCGGGGAACCGCGCACGGGAGAACAGCACCGGGCGCCGATTTTGAGTACCCGTACTCAGGCGCCCGGACCCGGCCAAGCCCCACGCTGGTGGCATGCTGTGGTCCGACCCCGAGAACGAGCCTCCCAAGGAACTCCGCGACATGCAGGAGACCCTGCGCAGACTCGGCCTCTTCCTCGCCCTGGCCATGGTGCTGGCGATGATCGTGCTCGGCCTCAGATGACCGGCGATACGCTGACCGCATGACAGCTCAGCCGCAGCGGCGTCTCGTCCTCGCCTCCCAGTCTCCCGCCCGACTGAACCTGCTCCGGCAGGCCGGCCTGACTCCCGAGGTCATCGTCAGCGGGGTCGACGAGGACGCCGTCTCCGCCCCGACCCCTGCCGAGCTGGCCCTCGCCCTCGCCGAGGCGAAGGCGTCCGTGGTGGCCGCGAAGCCCGAGGTGAAGGGCGCTTTGGTGATCGGCTGCGACTCCGTGCTGGACCTGGACGGCCAGGCGCTGGGCAAGCCCGCGGACGCCGAGGAGGCCATCGCCCGCTGGAAGGCGATGCGCGGGCGCGCCGGCACGCTCCAGACCGGCCACTGCGTCTACGACACCCTCAGCGGCCGCTACACCTCGGCGACCGCCTCCACCGTCGTCCGCTTCGGCGAGCCGACGGACGAGGAGATCGCGGCGTACGTCGCCTCGGGCGAGCCCCTCTACGTCGCCGGGGCCTTCACACTCGACGGCCGTTCGGCTCCGTTCATCGAGGGCATCGACGGCGACCACGGCAACGTCATCGGCATCAGTCTGCCCCTCCTGCGCCGGCTGCTGGCGCAACTGGGCGTCGGCATCACGGAGTTGTGGGCGCCGCCGGAGGCGTGACCGGCCCCGGTGCGACCGGCGGGGGCGGGACCGGCGAGCCACCGCCGTCGCCCTTGCTACCGCCGTCCGCCGGTTCCTGGGCGGCGGGCCGCTGCTGGGCGTCGTACGTCATCAGGAGCAGCACGATCAGGGTGAGCACGACCACCATGAACAGGAACTGCGGCACGCCCAGCAGGCCCCACGCGAAGGCGCCCAGCAGGCCGTGCACGACGGCGACGCTGATCAGCAGGACGCGGCCGAGGCCCGCGGGCGCGCGGTCGCGCACGGCCACCAGCAGGGCGACCACGGCGCACCCCGCGAAGTAGAGACCGAAGACGATCCCGCCGACCTTCGAGGACGTCGACATCACGTTCGGGTCCAGGCCGGCCAGGGACATGTCCTGCCGGTCCACCACCACGCCCATGAACCAGTTCAGCGCGGCGATGCCGAGCGCCTCCGCGAAGAGCACGACCGCCACGATCCACGCCACCGGTCTGCGTATCACCCGGTCCCCACCCACCTTCGACCCGACGCGTTCGAGACATCCCGAACGCTACTAACGGGTAAACCCCGGGACAAGGGTTCTGCGCGCGGCAAAGAATCGTTGGGCCATTCGTAGGGACTCCACAAAGAAACCGAGTGGGCCGCAGCACGCTCTCACAGAGACCTTGACCACATGAGAGGGCTAGGGTTTGCCGGAGGAGTGCTGCGTACGGCGGTACTACAAGGGATTTCGCGGTCGAGTGAGCCTCGTATCACGCTCCGTGTGGGCAAGCTCACCGTTGGGGACGGGTCGATGAGCCGTGTCGGCAGTCCCTAAACTCGGCTTGTTTCAAGGAGGGAGCCTCAATCGTGCGCAAGGTGCTCATCGCCAACCGTGGCGAAATCGCAGTCCGCGTGGCCCGGGCGTGCCGGGATGCCGGCATCGCGAGCGTGGCCGTGTACGCCGACCCGGACCGGGACGCTCTGCATGTCCGCGCTGCGGATGAGGCGTTCGCCCTGGGCGGTGACACTCCTGGGACCAGTTATCTCGACATCGAGAAGGTGCTGAAAGCGGCGAAGGAGTCCGGCGCCGACGCCGTCCACCCCGGCTACGGCTTCCTGTCGGAGAACGCCGACTTCGCCCAGGCCGTCCTGGACGCGGAGCTGATCTGGATCGGCCCGCCCCCGCAGGCCATCCGCGACCTCGGCGACAAGGTCGCCGCCCGGCACATCGCCCAGCGTGCCGGCGCGCCCCTGGTCGCCGGCACGCCCGACCCGGTGTCCGGGGCCGACGAGGTCGTCGCCTTCGCCGAGGAGCACGGGCTGCCGATCGCGATCAAGGCCGCCTTCGGCGGTGGCGGCCGCGGTCTGAAGGTCGCCCGCACCCTCGAAGAGGTCCCCGAGCTGTACGACTCCGCGGTCCGCGAGGCGGTCGCCGCGTTCGGCCGGGGCGAGTGCTTCGTCGAGCGCTACCTCGACAAGCCCCGCCACGTGGAGACGCAGTGCCTGGCCGACACCCACGGCAACGTGGTCGTGGTCTCCACCCGTGACTGCTCCCTCCAGCGCCGCCACCAGAAGCTGGTCGAGGAGGCCCCCGCGCCGTTCCTCTCCGAGGCGCAGACGGCCGAGCTGTACTCGTCCTCGAAGGCCATCCTGAAGGAGGCCGGCTACGTCGGCGCCGGGACCGTCGAGTTCCTGGTCGGCGTCGACGGCACGATCTCCTTCCTGGAGGTCAACACCCGCCTCCAGGTCGAGCACCCGGTCACCGAGGAGGTCTCCGGCATCGACCTCGTCCGCGAGATGTTCCGCATCGCCGACGGCGAGGAGCTCGGCTACGGCGACCCGGAGCTGCGCGGGCATTCCTTCGAGTTCCGCATCAACGGTGAGGACCCGGGGCGCGGCTTCCTGCCGGCCCCCGGCACGGTCACCACGTTCGCCCCGCCGTCCGGTCCCGGCGTGCGTCTGGACGCGGGCGTGGAGTCGGGCTCGGTCATCGGCCCGGCGTGGGACTCGCTGCTCGCCAAGCTGATCGTCACCGGCGCGACCCGCGAGCAGGCGCTCCAGCGGGCCGCCCGCGCGCTGGCGGAGTTCCAGGTCGAGGGCATGGCCACGGCGATCCCGTTCCACCGTGCGGTCGTCACCGACCCCGCGTTCGCGCCCGAACTCACCGGCTCCGCCGAGCCGTTCACGGTGCACACCCGCTGGATCGAGACCGAGTTCGTCAACGAGATCCCCGCGTTCGCGGCCCCGGCCGACACCGAGGCCGAGGACGAGACGGACCGCGAGACGATCGTCGTCGAGGTCGGCGGCAAGCGGCTGGAGGTCTCCCTGCCGTCCTCGCTGGGCATGAGCCTGGCCCGCACGGGTCTGGCGGCGGGCGCCAAGCCCAAGCGCCGTGCGGCCAAGAAGTCCGGCCCCGTCGCCTCCGGCGACACCCTCGCCTCCCCGATGCAGGGCACCATCGTGAAGGTGGCCGTCGAGGAGGGCCAGGAGGTCAAGGAGGGCGACCTGGTCGTCGTCCTCGAAGCGATGAAGATGGAGCAGCCGCTGAACGCGCACCGCTCCGGCACCATCAAGGGCCTCGCGGCAGAGGTCGGCGCGTCCGTCACATCGGGTGCGTCGATCTGCGAGATCAAGGACTGATCCCCCCGGTCAATCCCTCCGAGGCGCCCGCTCAGCCGGGCGCCTCACCGCTTTCAGAGCCTGTGTCATATCCCCGGTCGGATCAGCGCGCGGCGTCATGGGGGTCCCCCCGCTCGAGCGCAGTCGAGAGTGGGGGAGGAGTCACGTGGGCGTTTCGGCAACGCGGCTGGGGGTCCCCCTCTGGGGGTGGGGGTGCCCCCTCTGGGGGTGGGGGTGCCCCCTCTGGGGGTGGGGGTGCCCCCTCTGGGGGGGGCGTGCCAGGCGTCGCGCGCCCGGCCGGGGGTATGACACAGGCTCTCACCGCGGCGCCCGACACCTCGCGGCGTCAACGGCGGCGCAGATCCGCGACCCTGGCGCGCTCCGCGCCGGGGGCCGCGTCCCCCAAGGCGGCGGTCGCCCGCAGGGTGGCCGCGCCCGGGACCTGCCCCCGGCGCGGAGCCGGCAGCGGCACGTCCCGACGCTGCTGCTGGTGACGCGCGGAGACCGCATCACCCCCCTGGCTTCCCGACGCCCCGGCCACGGCGATCTGCACTCCCTGGTCCGCCAGGGCCTGCAGTTCGGTGCCGGCGCGGTCGTCGTGCGGTGGCGGCTCGTCGGTGACCAGGCGGGTGATGAGGTCCGTGGGCACGGTCTGGAACATGGTGTCGGTGCCGAGCTTGGTGTGGTCGGCGAGGACGACGACCTCGGCGGCCGCCTGCACCAGCGCCCGGTCCACGGACGCCGACAGCATGTTGGACGTGGACAGCCCGCGCTCGGCGGTGAGGCCGCTCCCGGAGAGGAAGGCCCTGGACACCCGCAGCCCCTGCAGGGACTGCTCGGCGCCCGAGCCCACCAGTGCGTAGTTGGAGCCTCGCAGGGTCCCGCCGGTCATCACGACCTCGACCCGGTTGGCATGGGCCAGCGCCTGGGCCACGAGGAGGGAGTTGGTGACGACCGTCAGGCCGGGCACACGGGCGAGCCTGCGGGCCAGCTCCTGGGTGGTGGTACCCGCCCCCACCACGATGGCCTCGCCCTCTTCGACGAAGCCCGCGGCAAGGTCCGCAATGGCGGTCTTTTCGGCGGTCGCGAGATGGGATTTCTGCGGAAAGCCGGACTCCCGCGTGAAACCGCCCGGCAATACCGCACCGCCGTGTCGGCGGTCGAGGAGTCCTTCTGCCTCCAGCGCGCGCACGTCCCGCCGTACGGTCACTTCGGAGGTCTGGACGACGCGGGCGAGTTCACGGAGCGACACGGCCCCGTTCGCTCGCACCATTTCGAGGATCAATTGACGACGTTCTGCAGCGAACACGAAACTGACAGTAACGCGGACGACCGTCTGCTTTCAGCTCTTTGCGCCGAATAGTAGAAGTTGTTCGCACAGGGGGACGGGAGGTGGTATAGGGCCCGGTTCCGACGTCTATGCCGTCCGCATGTCCGGTATCAGGCCTCGCCCGCCGCTTTTCGCGTGTGCAGCTGTCGGGCGACCTCCGCGATCGACCCGGAAAGAGACGGGTACACGGTGAACGCGTTCGCGATCTGTTCGACCGTCAGATTGTTGTCGACGGCGATCGAGATGGGGTGAATGAGTTCCGAGGCGCGCGGCGCCACGACCACACCGCCGACGACGATGCCGGTGCCGGGCCGGCAGAAGATCTTGACGAAGCCGTCGCGGATGCCCTGCATCTTGGCGCGCGGGTTGCGCAGCAGCGGCAGCTTGACGACGCGGGCGTCGATCTTGCCGCCGTCGACGTCGGCCTGGCTGTAGCCGACGGTGGCGATCTCGGGGTCGGTGAAGACGTTGGAGGAGACCGTCTTGAGGTTGAGCGGGGCCACCGCGTCGCCGAGGAAGTGGTACATGGCGATCCGGCCCTGCATGGCGGCGACGGAGGCCAGGGCGAAGATCCCGGTCACGTCGCCGGCGGCGTAGACGCCCGGGGCGGTGGTGCGGCTGACCTTGTCGGTCCAGATGTGCCCGGACTCGCGGACCTTGACGCCCGCCTCCTCCAGCCCGAGACCCTCGCTGTTGGGGATGGCGCCGACCGCCATGAGGCAGTGCGAGCCGCTGATGACCCGGCCGTCGGAGAGGGTGACCTCGACGCGGTCGCCGACCCGCTTGGCGGACTCGGCGCGGGAGCGGGCCATGACGTTCATGCCGCGGCGGCGGAAGACGTCCTCCAGGACGGCGGCGGCGTCCGGGTCCTCGCCGGGCAGCACGCGGTCGCGCGACGACACGAGGGTGACCTTGGAGCCGAGGGCCTGGTAGGCGCCGGCGAACTCGGCGCCGGTGACACCGGAGCCGACCACGATGAGCTCCTCGGGGAGCTCGGCGAGGTCGTAGACCTGGGTCCAGTTCAGGATGCGCTCGCCGTCGGGCTGGGCGTCCGGCAGCTCGCGGGGGTGGGCGCCGGTGGCGAGCAGGACGGCGTCGGCGGTGAGGGTCTCCTCGGTGCCGTCGGCGGCGGTGACGACGACCTTGCGGGAGCCGTCCAGGGCCTGCATGCCCTCCAGGCGGCCCCGGCCGCGCAGCACCCGGGCGCCGGCGCGGGTGACGGAGGCGGTGATGTCGTGCGACTGGGCGAGCGCGAGGCGCTTCACCCGTCGGTTGACCTTGCCGAGGTCCACGCCGACGACCCGGGCCGCCTGCTCCAGCGGCGGGGTGTCGTCGGCGACGATGATCCCCAGCTCCTCGTACGAAGAGTCGAAGGTGGTCATCACCTCGGCCGTGGCGATCAAGGTCTTCGACGGCACACAGTCGGTCAGCACCGACGCTCCGCCCAGACCGTCGCAGTCGACGACGGTCACCTCCGCGCCGAGCTGCGCGGCCACCAGCGCCGCTTCATAGCCGCCGGGTCCGCCACCGATGATCACGATCCGAGTCACGTACTCCATTGTCCCGCACAGACGGCGCGGGCACTGCCCCGGGGGCCGCCAGGGTCGCCATTGTGATGAGAGTGACGCGTGCGCCCACTGCCGTACTCTCCTTGCATGTCGCTCTACGCCGCGTACGCCGGCAACCTCGACGCGCGGCTGATGACCCGCCGCGCTCCCCACTCGCCGATGCGTGCCACCGGCTGGCTGAGCGGCTGGCGGCTGACGTTCGGCGGCGAGCAGCTGGGCTGGGAGGGCGCGCTCGCGACGGTCGTCGAGGACACCGCGGACCCCGGCGCGCAGGTCTTCGTCGCGCTGTACGACATCGCCCCCATGGACGAGGAGTCCCTGGACCGCTGGGAGGGCGTCGGCCTCGGCATCTACCGGCGCGCCCGGGTACGGGTGCACACGCTGGAGGGCGAGGAGTCCGCGTGGATGTACGTCCTCAACGGCTACGAGGGCGGACTGCCGTCGGCGCGGTACCTGGGTGAGATCGCGGATGCGGCCGAATCGGCCGGGGCGCCACACGATTACGTGATGGAGCTGCGGAAGAGGCCCTGCTGAAGGCGGTCGCCTTCTAAACTCGGAGAATCTGCGCACCCAACGGGAGATCCCATGGCAGGCCCCAGCACGTACGACGTCTACTACACGGTGCAGGCCGCCGAGGCTCGCGACCGACTCGACGATCAGCAGCGCAGCGCTTTCGACAAGGGCATCGCCCTACTGGCTCGCGACCCGTTCCTTTCGGTGTCGAGGCCCATAGGGTCCACCGGCGACGACCGCACGATCCGCCTGACCCAGAACATCCTCGTCGAGTACACGGTCAGCCGCGGCCGTCTCCTGATCTTCATCGTCGAGGTTTTCAATGACAAGGACATCCTGATCACGGACGAGTGACCGCCCGGCTCGGGCACCCTCGTTGGAAACGACAAGGCAACGATCGCCATCCCGTTCGCTTTCTCATCTACGCGCGTAGGCGGAAACCGGATACCCTCTGTCGCGTGAACGCATCTCTTCTCCCGGACGACATCCAGGGCGACCCCCACGCCGCCGCCGACGCCGCGGCCGCGCGCCTGCGCGAACTGACCGGCGCCGAGACCCACGACGTCGCCCTCGTGATGGGCTCCGGCTGGGCGCCGGCCGTGGACGCCCTCGGCGCTCCCGACGCCGAGTTCCAGGTCACCGAGCTGCCTGGCTTCCCGCCGCCCGCGGTCGAGGGCCACGGCGGCAAGGTCCGCTCGTACGGCATCGGCGAGAAGCGGGCGCTGGTCTTCCTGGGCCGCACCCACTACTACGAGGGCCGCGGCGTCGCCGCCGTCGCGCACGGTGTCCGTACGGCGGTGGCGGCCGGCTGCAAGACCATCGTGCTGACCAACGGCTGCGGCGGTCTGCGCGAGGGCATGCGCCCGGGGCAGCCCGTGCTGATCAGCGACCACATCAACCTGACGGCGACGTCGCCGATCGTGGGCGCGAACTTCGTCGACCTCACCGACCTGTACTCGCCGCGGCTGCGCGCCCTGTGCAAGGAGATCGACGACACGCTGGAGGAGGGCGTCTACGCCCAGTTCCCCGGCCCGCACTACGAGACTCCGGCCGAGATCCGCATGGCGCGTGTGATCGGCGCGGACCTGGTGGGCATGTCCACGGTGCTGGAAGCCATCGCGGCGCGCGAGGCGGGCGCGGAGGTGCTCGGCATCTCCCTGGTGACCAACCTCGCCGCGGGCATGACCGGCGAGCCGCTGAACCACGAGGAGGTCCTCCAGGCCGGGCGGGACAGCGCCACACGGATGGGCTCCCTGCTGGCCCAGGTCCTCGGCCGCCTGTAGGCCCGCCCACACCCACTCGGTAACCCGCGCCCCACTCGGTAAGTCGAATAGGCACACGAGAGGTTGACCCCACCGTGCACGACGTCATCGCCCGCGCCACCGCCTGGCTCGCCGAGGACCCCGACCCGCAGACCCGTGACGAGCTCGCCGGGCTCATCGAGGCCGAGGCCCTCACCGAGCTCGCCGACCGTTTCAGCGGCACCCTCCAGTTCGGCACCGCGGGCCTGCGGGGCGAACTGGGCGCCGGGCCCATGCGTATGAACCGCTCGGTCGTCATCCGCGCCGCCGCCGGTCTCGCCGCGTACCTGAAGAAGAGCGGCCAGGCCGGCGGAGTCGTCGTCATCGGCTACGACGCCCGCCACAAGTCGGAGGACTTCGCCCGGGACACCGCCGCGGTGATGACGGGCGCGGGCTTCCGGGCGGCCGTACTGCCCCGCCCGCTGCCCACCCCCGTCCTGGCGTACGCGATAAGACACCTCGGCGCGGTCGCCGGGGTCGAGGTCACCGCCAGCCACAACCCGCCCCGCGACAACGGCTACAAGGTGTACCTGGGCGACGGTTCACAGATCGTGCCGCCCGCCGACTCCGGGATCGCGGCCGAGATCGACGCGATCACCGCCCTGAAGGACGTTCCCCGTCCGCGGGCCGGCTGGCATGTCCTCGACGACGCCGTCCTCGACGCCTACCTGGCCCGCACGGACGCCGTCCTCGCCGCGGACTCCCCCCGTACGGCCCGCACGGTCTACACGGCGATGCACGGCGTCGGCAAGGACGTCCTGCTCGCCGCCTTCGCCCGGGCGGGCTTCCCGGAGCCGGTCCTCGTCGCCGAACAGGCCGAACCCGACCCGGACTTCCCGACCGTCGCCTTCCCCAACCCGGAAGAGCCCGGCGCGATGGACCTCGCGTTCGCGGCGGCCCGCGCGAGCGCACCCGACCTGGTCATCGCCAACGACCCGGACGCCGACCGCTGCGCCGTGGCCGTCCCCGCCGGCGGCGACTGGCGGATGCTGCGCGGCGACGAGGTCGGCTCGCTGCTCGCCGCGCACCTCGTGCGGCGCGGGGCGCGCGGCACGTTCGCCGAGTCGATCGTCTCGTCCTCCCTCCTCGGCCGGATCGCCGAGAAGGCGGGCCTGCCCTACGAGGAGACCCTCACCGGCTTCAAGTGGATCGCCCGCGTCGACGGCCTGCGCTACGGCTACGAGGAGGCCCTCGGCTACTGCGTGGACCCCGAGGGCGTGCGCGACAAGGACGGCATCACCGCGGCCCTGCTCATCACCGAGCTCGCCTCGGAGCTCAAGGAGGAGGGCCGCACCCTCCTCGACCTGCTCGACGACCTCGCCGTGGAGCACGGCCTGCACGCCACCGACCAGCTGTCGGTGCGGGTGCAGGACCTGTCGGTCATCGCCGACGCCATGCACCGCCTGCGGGAGCAGCCCCCGACCTCCCTCGCGGGCCTCGCCATCACCCGCGCCGAGGACCTCACCCAGGGCACGGACCGGCTGCCGCCCACCGACGGGCTGCGCTACACGCTCGACGGCGCGCGGGTCGTCGTCCGCCCGAGCGGTACGGAGCCGAAGCTGAAGTGCTACCTGGAGGTCGTGGTCCCGGTGGCCGACCACGACGGTCTTGCGGCTGCCCGCACCACCGCCGCAGGGCTCCTCTCGGCGATCAAGCGGGACCTTTCGGCGGCGGCCGGCATCTGACGGCGGGTCGCAGCGACAATTCCCGTCGGCGCCTCCGGGCAATGACTTATGCACGCGAGGTCGTTTCCCCCTCGGAGAACTCGTGGATCGTCTCCTCGATGCGGCGGGTCGAGGTGGGGTCCAGGACCGAGCACGGCTCGTCCATGAGCCGGACCCGGGGGCGGACCGCCGGCGAGCGCGCGATGCGCAGGCGCTGCTGCCGGCCGCCGGAGAGCGCGCCGCCGGGCCGGCGCAGACGGTCGCGGACCTCCTTCCACAGGCCCGCCTTGGTGAGGCACTCCTCGACGAGAGCGTCCTTGCTGTCCCGGCCGGCCTTGACAGTCCTCACGCCAGGAGAGCCGGCAACCCTCACGGCAGGAGGAACACCGCCGCCACACCCAGCGCTCCGATGACGCCCCCCAGCGGCCACAGCGCCCGCCCGCGCTGCCGCTCGTCGGCCTCACCGACGGGCCGTATCGCCGGGTCCCGCCACATCGCGGTGATCTCGGCGGCCGTCCGTTCGTACGGGTGCAGCACGCCGAGCCTGCGCTCCAGCCACCGCCAGCGGGGCGAGGCCACCCGCCACTCCTCGAACGAGGCCTGCCTGCCGCGTATCCGCAGCCGCACGCCCTCGCACTCGACGGCCCTGATGTCCTCCCAGGCCAGGTGCCGGGTCCCGCGCAGATCGTTGAACCACAGGCCCGCACGGTCGGCGGTGATCCGCCACAGGAGCCGCCGCGGCCCCATCAGGGCGGCGACCAGGGTCAGGCAGAGGCCGAAGACGTCACGCCACCACCCGGCGTCGTCCCGGTAGAACGCGAGGAACAGCACCACCAGCACCACGGCGAACCAGTCCGCCCACCCGGCCCGCCACCGCCGTACCCTCACGGCAGTCTCCAGGCCGCCCCGGTCGGCGACGACAGCGGCGGCGAAGGCGGCAGCGGCCTCGTGCCGCTCCTCCAGACGGGCCTCCCGGGCCACCTTCGCCCGCTCGCCGCTCGCCCACCGCCGGAAGGAGGCCTCGGTCATCGGCCGCACCGGCCCCAGGGACGTCTCCACCACGGGCGGTCGTCCGGCCTTCGCCGCGGCGGCGAGGAACACGACCTCGGCACCGTCGTAGGGCGCCCCGTACAGCACGGCCTCCCGCAGCGGCCCGACGCGCTCGGCGTCGACCCGCTCGATCAGCTCCCGAAGCTCCGCGTCGTCCTCGTCACCCCCGTCAACGTCAACGTCACCACCCCCCTCCCCGTGGCTGTCCCCGCCCACGCCCCGGTCCACGCCCCCGCCCGGCGCCCTTCCGAGGACGGCCGTCGAAACCGTGAACAGGGGCCGCCGGGCGGCGAGGTCGTCGGCGGCGAAGACCTCCGTCTCGACGTCGGCGTTCTCGCGCACGAGCACGCGCAGCACCGGGACGGGCGCCCGGCGCAGATCGGCGGCCCGGCGGCGGCCCAGGGCCGCGGAGAGCAGCATGGTGAGGCCGACCCCGGCGAGGCACCAGCCCGCGGCCGGTACCCCCTGCCGGTCGCCGGCCCCGTCCCAGAGGCCGACGGTGGCATGGAGCACCCCACCGGCGGCGACCGTGCCGAGCCCGGTCCACATCAGGAAGGTGCCGCGCGGCGATCGCCCGCCCATGCCCTCCGGCGCCCCGGCGGTCACGCCCCCGGCGGCCGCCAGGCCCGCCGCCCGCTGCCGCCGTCGCGCCGCCAGCCGCAGGCAGACGGCCGCCCAGACGCCCGCCAGCCCGGCCACGAACCCCAGCCGCACGGCCAGGGACAACTCGTCCCCCGCCACCAGCATCACGACCACGGCGACAGGCGCCGCGACCACGGCAGCCTCGGGACGCAGCACCAGCCACACGAGATGCAGGGTCACCAGGGCGGCGCCCCACCCGGGCAGCGCGCCCTGTTCGCCCAGCAGACCGGCCCCGGCCACGGCGGCGACCGGAAGCGCCACGAACACCGACGTCCGCGCCCGCACCGGAATCCAGCGCGGAGGCAGCGCCCGCGTCCAGTGCCGCGCCGCCTCACCGTCCCAGGCCACGCACCCGTCGGGCGTCGCCGACCCGGCCGGCAACCGCAGAACCCCACCGGGCAGAACCTCGCCAGAACGCGGACTCACCGTCTCCCCCACTCCCCCATCCCTGCCTCACCCCACAGCCAGCAGAATCCCCAGCACGACGGCTCCCGCCACCACCGGGCCCAGGATCTCCCAGGCCCAGCGCACGCTCACCTCGCCCTGGGCGCTCTCCTCCTTCTCGTGCGCCTGCCACAGCTCCCGCAGCTCGTCCATGACCCGGTCGGTCTCGGCGCGCACGGGCCCCTCGGGCACCGCACCACGGCCCCCGCGCGACAACCCGCCGCCGAGTCCCCCGAACCCCGATCCGCCGGCGCCCCGGCCGCCCTGGCCGGCGCTCCCGCCGTCCCGCTGCGCCGCCGCCCGGGACTCGCGCCGGTTCGCCTTCTTCCGCGCCCGCAGTGAGACGGGGATGGACCACAGCTGGAACTTCTTCCCCGAGGCGTCGACGACCTCGTTGGAGTAGCCGGACCGCAGCGAGGCGATCTGTCCCCAGGGCAGCACGATCACCCGGAACGGATTGCGCACCCGCAGCCGGTCCTGGCCCGCGTACACGGCGGGCCGCAGCGTGAAGGCGACGGTCAGCGGCACCACCAGGATCAGCGTCGCGAGCGCCAGCCACGGCGTCCGTCCCTCGCCCGCGACGATCGCGTCGATACCGAGCCAGGCGACCAGACCCAGCAGCAGCACTCCACCGACGATGCCCGCGGGCGACCGGTAGATGCGGTCCTTGAACTCGGGCCCCGCGGGCCCCGGTGCTGGTGACTGGTCTTCCGGGCTCGTCATGGCCCCGATTGTGCCCGACGTCCCGCCCCCGCTCATCCGCGAGCCCCCCACCACCGACGAGCTGTCGACGAGCATCAGGGGATGTACATCCGCTACGCGCGTAGATATGCTCGTCTGGTGACCATGCCCACCAATGCACCTACCGCAGCCGATGCCCTCAGGGACGTGACCACGTCCGACAGCTCGCTGCGCCGCTTCCTCCACGGGCTGCCCGGCGTCGACGCGGTCGGCCTGGAGGCGCGCGCCGCGGCGCTCGGCACCCGTTCCATCAAGACGACCGCCAAGGCGTACGCCATCGACCTCGCCATCTCGATGGTCGACCTGACGACGTTGGAAGGCGCGGACACCCCGGGCAAGGTCCGGGCGCTCGGCGCGAAGGCGGTCCGCCCCGACCCGACCGACCGGACGGCCCCTGCCACGGCCGCGGTCTGCGTCTATCCCGACATGGTGGCCGTCGCCAAGGAGGCCGTCGCGGGCTCGGGCGTGAAGGTCGCCTCGGTCGCCACCGCCTTCCCGGCCGGCCGCGCCGCCCTCGACGTGAAGCTGGCGGACGTGCGTGACGCGGTCGCCGCCGGCGCCGACGAGATCGACATGGTCATCGACCGCGGGGCGTTCCTCGCGGGCAGGTACATGAAGGTGTACGACGAGATCGTCGCCGTGAAGGAGGCCTCCGGCGCGGCCCGCCTGAAGGTCATCTTCGAGACGGGCGAGCTGTCGACGTACGACAACATCCGGCGGGCGAGCTGGCTCGGCATGCTGGCCGGGGCCGACTTCATCAAGACGTCCACCGGCAAGGTCGCCGTCAACGCCACCCCCGCCAACACCCTGCTCATGCTGGAAGCGGTCCGCGACTTCCGCGCGCAGACCGGTGTCCAGGTCGGCGTGAAGCCCGCGGGCGGCATCCGCACCTCCAAGGACGCCATCAAGTTCCTCGTCCTGGTCAACGAGACCGCCGGCGAGGACTGGCTGGACAACCACTGGTTCCGCTTCGGCGCCTCCTCGCTCCTGAACGACCTGCTGATGCAGCGCCATAAGCTGGCCACCGGCCGCTACTCCGGCCCCGACTACGTGACGGTGGACTGATCACCATGGCTTCGGTATTCGATTACGCACCGGCGCCCGAGTCCCGCTCGGTCGTCGACATCGCCCCCTCCTACGGCCTGTTCATCGACGGCGAGTTCGTGGAGGCCGCGGAGGGCAAGGTCTTCAAGACCGTCTCCCCGTCAACCGAAGAGGTCCTGTCCGAGATCGCCCAGGCGGGCGAGGCGGACGTCGACCGCGCGGTGAAGGCCGCCCGCAAGGCCTTCGAGAAGTGGTCCGCGCTGCCGGGCTCCGAGCGCGCGAAGTACCTCTTCCGCATCGCCCGCATCATCCAGGAGCGCAGCCGCGAGCTGGCCGTCCTGGAGACGTTGGACAACGGCAAGCCCATCAAGGAGACGCGCGACGTCGACCTCCCCCTGGTCGCCGCGCACTTCTTCTACTACGCGGGCTGGGCCGACAAGCTGGACCACGCCGGCTTCGGGGCGAACCCGCGGCCGCTGGGCGTCGCGGGCCAGGTCATCCCCTGGAACTTCCCCCTGATGATGCTGGCGTGGAAGATCGCGCCCGCGCTCGCCACCGGCAACACGGTCGTCCTCAAGCCCGCCGAGACGACCCCCCTGTCCGCCCTGTTCTTCGCGGACATCTGCCGCCAGGCGGGCCTGCCCAGGGGCGTCGTCAACATCCTGCCCGGCTACGGCGACACGGGCGCGGCGCTGATCGCGCACCCGGACGTGAACAAGGTCGCCTTCACCGGCTCGACGGCCGTCGGCAAGGAGATCGCGCGCACGGTCGCGGGCAGCCGCAAGAAGCTCACGCTCGAACTGGGCGGCAAGGGCGCGAACATCGTCTTCGACGACGCGCCGATCGACCAGGCCGTCGAGGGCATCGTCAGCGGCATCTTCTTCAACCAGGGCCAGGTCTGCTGCGCGGGCAGCCGGCTCCTCGTCCAGGAGTCGATCCAGGACGAGCTGCTGGAGTCGCTGAAGCGCCGCCTGTCCACGCTCCGCCTCGGCGACCCGCTGGACAAGAACACCGACATCGGCGCGATCAACTCCGCGGAGCAGCTCGCCCGGATCACCTCGCTCGTCGAGCAGGGCGAGGCCGAGGGCGCCGAGCGCTGGTCCCCGGCCTGTGAACTGCCCGCCTCCGGCTACTGGTTCGCCCCGACGCTCTTCACGAACGTCACCCAGGCGCACACCGTCGCCCGCGACGAGATCTTCGGCCCGGTGCTGTCGGTGCTGACCTTCCGTACGCCCGACGAGGCGGTCGCCAAGGCCAACAACACGCAGTACGGGCTGTCGGCGGGTGTCTGGACCGAGAAGGGCTCCCGCATTCTCGCGGTCGCGAACAAGCTGCGCGCGGGCGTCGTCTGGTCCAACACGTTCAACAAGTTCGACCCGACCTCGCCCTTCGGCGGCTACAAGGAGTCGGGCTTCGGCCGCGAGGGCGGTCGCCACGGCCTGGAGGCATACCTCGATGTCTGAGAAGACCGAAAAGACCGAGCAGCGCCTGTCTGTCTTCAAGACCTACAAGCTGTACGTCGGCGGGAAGTTCCCGCGTTCCGAGAGCGGCCGGGTGTACGAGGTGACCGACGCAAAGGGCAACTGGCTGGCGAACGCCCCGCAGTCGAGCCGCAAGGACGCGCGGGACGCCGTGGTGGCCGCCCGCAAGGCGTTCGGCGGCTGGTCGGGCGCCACGGCGTACAACCGGGGGCAGGTCCTGTACCGCGTCGCCGAGATGCTGGAGGGCCGCCGGGACCAGTTCACCCGCGAGGTCGCCGACGCCGAGGGCCTGTCCAAGTCCAAGGCCGCGGCACTCGTCGACGCCGCGATCGACCGCTGGGTCTGGTACGCGGGCTGGACCGACAAGATCGCCCAGGTGGTCGGCGGCGGAAACCCGGTCGCGGGCCCGTACTTCAACCTCTCCTCCCCCGAGCCGACGGGCGTGGTCGCGGTTCTGGCCCCCCAGGAGTCGTCGTTCCTGGGCCTGGTCTCGGTGCTGGCCCCGGTGATCGCGACGGGCAACACGGCCGTCGTGGTCGCGAGCGAGAAGTCACCCCTCCCGGCCCTCTCCCTCGCCGAGGTCCTGGCCACCTCCGACGTCCCCGGCGGTGTCGTCAACGTCCTCTCCGGCCGTACGGCGGAGATCGCGGCGCCGCTGGCCGCGCACCAGGACGTCAACGCGATCGACCTCGCGGGCGCGGACGACGTCCTCGCGAAGGAGCTGGAGATCGCGGCGGCGGACAACCTGAAGCGGGTTCTCCGTCCACAGCCTGTGGACAACTGGTCGCAGACTCCGGGAACGGAGCGGATGACGGCCTTCCTGGAGACGAAGACGGTCTGGCACCCGACGGGCTCCCTGGGCGCGTCGGGCTCGTCGTACTGAGGCACCCGACCACAAACCGCGCCACCCCTCCGTACGGGGTGGCGCGGCTTTCAGCTGTGCGAGCATGGGCGCATGGTCGAGATCACCGTCAGTGCCGCCAGCTCACAGCTGGACGAACTGGTCCGTCGAGCCGCCTACGGCCGGGAGGTCATCGCCCTGACCGACCAGGGCCACGTCGCCGCCCTGCTGATCTCCCCGCACGTCATGCATGACTACGAGGACGCCCTGGCCATCGCCGACTATCGGTGCCGCAAAGCAGAAGGCACGCTCGAACCAGGCATCCCCATGGAGGAGGTGCGCAGGCGGCTGGGGCTCGACCAGCAGTGACCCCCACATCCGTCCTCGGCACCGAAGCCCACTCCCTGTCACAGAACCTCGCCCCTGCTGCGGGCGTTCGCACTGGCCACCTTCGCCCACATTTCCGCCCGCTCGCGGACCCTGGGCAGCGGCTGCACGTCACCAGGGAGCGCCGTCCACTCCACGCCCCCGCCGACCGGACGCAGCCACACGAACCCGTCGAGGTGATCCATCACCACCCCGCACCTCTCCCGCCTTGTGTCGTGGGCGAGTTGACCAACGGGGATCCGGGCTTCATCCAGCACGACTCGCTGCACGTTCTCACTGTTCACGGCATCAGCGTCGGGGTCAGCGGCGGCCGTTGAACAGGGTGACGGTGTTCCAAGCCGAGATACGGAACGGCCCCCACCTGCACGCTTTCACCGTTCGCACCCGTCCCGTCACTTTCCGCACCTACCGTGGATGCGACGTCGATGTTCCACCAGGGACAAGGAACGGCACGGCAGACCACGCTCGTACGGCAAAGGAGCCCCGCGATGACCCACCCCGCCCGCGAACTCGATCCCGCCCGCTCCGCCCGCGACCTGTACGGAGTGGAACTCCGCCGCCAACGCCAACGCGCCGGCCTGTCGTTGGACCGCCTGTCGGACATCGTCAACTACAGCAAGACGCACCTGCACGGGGTGGAGACCGGGGAACGGCTCCCACTGCCGCCGATCTCGGAGAAGCTGGATGCGGCATTCGGGACGGGGGAGTTGTTCCAGGGGCTGTGGGGCGTGGCGAAGCGGGAGCACACGCCTCGGCGGTTCGATCACTGCCTTGAGCTGGAGGCAAGGGCGGCGAGGATTCAGGAGTTCGGCGCGAGCGTTATCCCCGGGCTGCTCCAGACGTCGGCATACATGCGCGCTCTGTTCATCAAAGGTGGTCCTGGGATGAGCCCCAGGGAAATGGACCGCTTGGTGGCGGCCCGCCTGGGCCGTCAAGAACTCCTGCGAGGTGACAGCCCGCCCGACGTCTGGTGGATTCTCGGCGAAGCAACTCTCCGGCAAGCCGTGGGCGGCCCTGGGGTGATGCGTGAGCAGCTGGCGGCCTTGCTGCCACTGGTGGAAACCCGCCACACGACAATCCAGGTCGTACCGTTCGAAGCGGGCGCGTGCACCCTGATGAATGGCACTCTCATCCTGCTCACACTGCCGGACAACTCGACCACCGTGTACCAGGAGGGCCCCAGGAACGGCGAGATCATCGACGAGCGCGAGACCGTCACGCAGCGCGTGCGAGAGTACGATCTGATGAAGGCCAGCGCTCTCCCGCCAACGGAGTCCGCGGCGCTGATTGAAGCGACGATGGAGAAGTACGAGCCATGCGAGTCACCTCGGACCTGAGCACTGCCCGCTGGCGCAAGTCCTCGTACAGCGGGAACCAGCAGGGGGACGCTTGCGTCGAGGTCAGCGACGACTTCCCCGGCACAGTCCCCGTCCGCGACAGCAAGAACACGACCGGCCGTGTCCTGCTGCTGGACGCGGCGGCCTGGCAGCCCTTCGTCAACGGCGTCAAGGCCGGCTCCCTGTAAAACGGATACGCGGATCGGGGCTTGGAGCTGTTCCAGGCCCCGATCCGGAACACAGAAACCAGCGACCCGCTCAGCATCGCCCTGCCCGACCACGGACTTGCTGCCAGCCTGCTCGTCTCACCCAAGGCGACCAGGCCACGCCGCATCCTGCGCGAGTCGGGCACCTCGCCAGCCGCTCCAGCAGGACCGGCACCTCCGCGGGTGCGATCCGCGGGTGCGCACACAACCCTCAGCCCTGATCACTCACCGGGGGCAGCATCCGCTTCGGGACCCCACCACCGAATCAGGCCGCCCTTCCCTCTCACTCCTGACAGTACCAATGAACACCTCCCCTTTCCACGCTTTCCCTTCCGGGACATAGGCCATATAGGCCACCAAGCACTCGCCGTTCCACTCACGAGAGTGCGAATTCGTCAGGTATGGCTCGCCATCCTTCAGCTTCCACCCCTCTCCCGGAGTGCGAAAAAGTCGACTTACTAGTTCAGGCGAGGCTCGAAGGAAATCCTGCCAACGCATCCCCAGAGAGCCGAGATACGCCACACTGCCGTCCGGATCCGCAACAAACGACATGCTTGCCGCAAAGCCATCCATGTCCTCCTTCTCGCAGAACTGAAAGGAAGAAACGTCAGGCAGATCACCCAGAGAATATTTCGTTCTCAGCTGCGCTGAGAGTTTTCCGTTCGAGCATGGTTCTGGATAGTCCGACGGAGATGTAGAGCGCGCCGACACCAGCAACCCTACGCCTAGGAGCATGACAACGAGCTCCCTCGACCGCCACGCTAATCTCTGGACAAAATAACTCAGCACATTAGAGACCGTGACCTTTACAGAGGCCTCCGATCAGAAAATCTTCGAAGCAAGCGTTGCGCAGGTTCATGGTGGTAATAGTCTGCAATCTCCAGAGGAGTCTCACCGTCGGCAGCCGGTAGCTCCGGATCGGCCCCGTAAGCCAACAGAATCGCCGTCGCGGCAGCGTTCAGGGGGTACCCAGACTGGACATGCGCATCACCTTCTAGGTCAATCGCGTGAGTGAGCAGCGTATGCCCAAAGCACAATTCATTCGGATCCACACCAGAGTCCAAGAGGATCGCAAGCTCCTCATACGAACTACCCTCCACCGCCTTATGTGCAGGCGTCCATTCGTCACTGCTCTGCATGACATACTCCATCACTGCATCCATCTTTTCACAGAAGATCAGAATTACAATCCCCCCTTAAGCCAAAGACTCGCCGCCAACAATATCGCAGCGTTGCCTGGGCGCACCACTAGCCGCGCCCAGGCAACGCAAAACTTCACCCTCTCATGCAGCAATACACGCCACCTAACCGCCAGATGTGTAATTGATTCGAACATTCGGGAAGTCTCGCGCAAATTGCCCAATTATCGGCGTGCATGAAAAGCAAGCCTGCTGGGTTGAATAGAGAGTGAGACTGCCACTGACATCCGAAGGGCCACCCAGCTTATTGGCGACATAAGTCAGCATCTTGTATTCGGTATCGAAATCACGCGCATTATGCCCAGTGGAGGTGGCTTTGTAGCGGGCAGGATTTCCAGAGGCACCCACGTCAGGCACCCAGCCTTTTCTTCCGGTCGCGCTCTTATCCTTTCCACTGAACGCCTTCAGGAGTTCAGCTTCGCCATCTCCAATTTTGAGAACACCACCCAGCCCAGCCCTTTTCGCGCTCAGATCTCCACTTGTGATGGCGCTCTCAATCACCGCCCTGGCAGCGAGCGCATCCACCTCCACTTGCGAACGAATAGCGGCGCGCGTCGCAAGGCGCCCAGCGAGGGCATCCTCCAGGCGATTTCCGGCAGCAACAAATATACTGGCAGCCCAGGTGGCGCCGCCCGACGAGAACGCCGCTCCCGCAACGTCACAGGCTGCGCCATCGCCATGGAACGTACAGTTCCAATAGTCGTCGAGGACGGTCATTTGCTTGAAGTCCTCGGCAACACGCTGCCGGAATTGTTGGTCGCAGCCGCTGCCCACGTCGACACCACACATGCCCTGGAGTTCAGCCACACTGGTTGGCGCGTGGTCCATTTTCCAGTCAATTGCTGCCCAGCAGGCCGCATCACAAGTGCGGCCACCGCTTCCGCTGGTGCCGGCAGTCCCGCCTCCGCTCTTACCCACCCCGGCTTTCTGACCTTGGCTGTCTGCGCCGCCACCACTGTTGTCGAACATCTGCTTGAGGCCACTGGGATCGCTCGCGCTGGCAGGGTTGTTGTTCGCGTAGTTGTAACCGTTCAGGCTCTGGGCATCGTCCGGAGCCAGGACCGGGTCGACGCTGAGGAACTGACCTATGGCGGGGTCGTATTCGCGTGCGCCGATGTGCGTCAGGCCGGTGGTGGTGTCCCGGGTCTTGCCGAGGAAGCCCTTGTCGTCGGGCCAGGGCCCGTACAGCGGCGTGCCTCGGTCGGCACCGAAGGGCGTGGTGTAGCGCTTGGTGAACGCCAAGGTGGTGGCGTCGAGGGCGAGGCTGGAGGTGCCGTGGTTGTCGCCGGCGAGGAAGCTGAGTTTGCTGCCGGTGACGCCTGCGGTGGCGGTGCGAACGGCGATGGTCCGGCCGGCGGCGGTGTAGTAGCGGGTGCCGGTGAGACTCTTGGTGGTGCCCTTGGTGGTGAGGCGGATCTCCGTACCGCCGGCGTACAGGACCGTGTCGCCGTCCGCGGTGGTGTTACGGCGGATGAGGAGTTCGCCGGACGCATCGTAGAGGTAGCTGGTGCCGAGGGCGGACTTGATGCCTGCGGCGGGTTCGGTCGTGGTGGCGAGCTTGCCTTCGGTGTTCCAGGTCAGGGTTTGCTTGGCCTGGGTGCCGGGGCGGCTTTGGGTGTTGCCGGCTTCGTCGTAGGTGTAGGTCGCGGCCTTGGCGCCCGTGGTCGCCGACAGGGCGTGCGCGTGGTTCGGTGTGCTGTAGGTGTAGGTGGTGGTCTGGTTGCCGGTGGTGGTGTGCTGGGTTTCGGTGTTGCGCTGGCCGGAGGCCGTGTAGGTGTAGCTGGTCCAGTAGGGGGCTGCGCCGTCGAGGTTGGCCGTGGTGCGGCCGGAGGTGGCGCAGTCGGCGGTCTTCGGGGTCCAGACCTCGGTGAGTCGGCTCTGGCCGTCGTAGGTGAAGCACTGGTTGTCGGCCTTGCCGGTGCCGCCGAGGGTGGTGTTGTCGAAGAGCTTGGTGACGTTGCCTGCCTGGTCGTGTGTGAAGGCCAGGTCCTGCAGGCGGTAGCTGTGGATGTCGGTGGTGACGAAGGAGTTGGTCAGGCGGCGGGTGCCGGTCTCGTACGCGTAGTTGAGGTAGGCCTTCTTCGTGGACGTGGGGTCGGTGGCCAGGTCGAGGCGGAGCGTGTCGCCGAGCGGTGAGTAGTACCCGGCCTGGAGGAGGCCCGTAGAGGTCTGCTGCAGGCCGACGCCGGTGAAGTTGTAGCCGTTCTCAATGGCATCGGCAGGCAGTCCTGCGACAGCCGGACTGCTGTACGAGGAGACGGTGCCGTCGAGGTAGTAGTTGGTGGAGAAGGACAAGGTCTGTGGGACGCCGGCCGCGACCAGGGGTTCCTTGGTGCTGTCGGGGAGGATCAGCTGGCTTGAGGTGATCTGGTAGACGTTGTTGTAGCCGGTGACCTTGTTGGTGTACGCCTTGCCGGTCAGGCCGCCGTCGTAGCGGACAGCGGTGTCCAACTGGCCCTTCCTGAGGACGTCGTACGTCCAGGCGGCGAGCTTGGTGGTGTCCGTCTTGGTGCCGTCCCACAGGCCGGTCTTGCGGCCGAGGATGTCGTACTCGTATATGAGTTTCTTGCCAGGACGGGAGTCGGTGCTGCTGACGGCCTGATCGAGGTTGTTGTACTCCGAGGTGGAGGTGCCCTTGTCGGGGTCGCTCGCGCTTACCTGACGGGCGAACAGGTCGTAGCCGTAGGACCAGGTGGTCTGGTCGGGGCCGCTGATCGTCTTCTGCTGGCCCCCAGGCGTGTAGGTGAGGACGGTCTTGGTGAAGTCGCCGCTGGGCTGGGGACTGGCGTACTCACGGCGCTCGGTGGTCTGGCCCAGCGCGTTGGTGACGACAGCGACGGCCTGGCCGCCGTCCGGGGCGCTGGTGGTGACGGTGTCGCCAGCGTAGGTGGTGTCCGTGGTCCAGAGCGGGACGTTGTGGCTCTGGGTGATCGCGCGGATGGGGCGGGCTGCGCCGTCGTACGTGGTCACAGTCTCGATGGGGGCCTGGCCGCCGTCGACCTGGACCATCTGTCCGGACGGGTTGACGGCGTCGGCCCAGATGTCGCCCGACTGCTTCACCGCGAGTCCGCGCTCGTCGTAGACGGTCTGCGAGACGACGCTGCCGCCGGACGGGGAGGGCTTTTGCACCTGCCGGGGGCGAAGGAGCGAGTCGTAGATCTCGTAAGTGGTGTTGTAGCCGGAACCATCGCCACGGGCTGTCCCGGTGGCCACCCACGGCAGCGCGGTGGCTGTGATGCTGTAGGTGTAGAGGTAGTTGGCGGGAGCGTTCAGCACCCGCAAGCGGTTGGGCAGCCATACGCTGCTGACCCGGCCGAGCGCGTCATAGGTGGACTCGGTGACCTTGCTGTTGGGGTCGGTGACCTTCGTCGTGGCGCCGGTGGCGAAGTCGACCAGTGTGGTGGTCTTGTGGGCCTTGGCGTTCTCCACCGCCACCGAGGTCAGCGGCCCGGCCGTGGTGGGCGTGTAGGTGGTGGTGGCGGTGGCGGTGTCGTTGGCGTCCTTGACGGTCAGGGGACGGCCAAGGACGTCGTAGGTGGTGGTGGAAACCTTCTGCCAGATCGGCTGGCGCAGCGCTCCGTAGCCTGCTGCCCGCCCCGTCCAGCGCGCCTCGCCCTTGGTCGGCGTCTGGGCTTCGGTCCAGTCGGTGGCGGCGTCGTACGTCGTGGCCGTGTCGGAGATGACGTCACCGGAGCGGGAGGCATCCCCGGGCAGGTCGAGTTCGTTGTCGGTAAGGGCGCAGGGGTCGGCTACCGGGGTGGGCTGGACGTTGGAGGTGACCCGGACACGTGAGACGAGACTGTTAATGCTTGCCGTGCCGTTGCGGGCGTACCAGGTGCGGGTGCAGGTCTCGTCGCCGAGCGCGGCGTCGTTGCCCTTGTCCAGGACCTTTACGGCCATGCCGTGGTCGTCGTATGTGGTCACTGTGGAGCGGACCCGGTCGACCGGGGTGCCGCTGCTGGTGACGCTGGTACGCACGTGGCTGGCACCGGTACGGACGTAATAGGCCTCGGTGTCGGCGTACGACTTGTGCTGGGTCGAGGTGCGCTTGGACCAGGGGTCGTTGACTGTGCCGGAGACTTCCTGGGTCCCGTTGTAGGTGACGGCTTCGCGGGTGAAGCCGGCGTACTGGTCGGCGTCAGTGACCGCCGGTGCCTTGATACCCGTGACCTGGACACTCTTGCGTGCGTCCGGATCCGGCAGCTTGCCGTCCGTGCCGAGGACGCGGTCGCCGTTCATACCCTGCAGGTAGACGGTGACGGTCTTGGACTGGGTCCTGCCCGACTGGCCGGTGAGGTGGGTGACCTTCTGGAATCCGCGCCAGACCGACCAGGTGCGTTCCTTCTCCTTGACCAGCGGGTCCTCGTTGTAGTGCCAGGCAGCCCCTTCATAGCTGTAGGTGTTCTGGACGGCCACTGCGCCGCCGTAGGTGTCATTGGTGGAGACGGCCTCGACGGGGTACTTGTGGAACCAGTCCAGGATCGGGTCTTTCTCCCCGTTCGGGGACCAGTACACCGGGTAGCAGCGGCGGGTGTTGGTGTCGACCTTGGGCATGGTCTGGCCGGCGAGGCAGTCGGCCTGCAGGTAGCTGATGGTGGTCTGCGCGCCGGTCTCCGAAGTGATGGCTTTCAGACGGGGCTTGGTCAGCGGCAGGATGTCGTCCGTGGCACCGTCGACCCGGTTCGGACGGGACTCGTGGTCGAACTTGACCGGGTCGAGCGTGAGGTCCGTGCCGCGCTTGCCGGTGTGCCGGATCTCATCGAGCCACAGCGTCTGGTCGGTGGAGTCGCCGGTGTCGCCCGGGTCGATGTAATGCTGCTTCAGTGCCCACGCGTCCACCGAGGCGTAGCCGGGGGTGGCGGCGGTAGCGTCCCAGGCCTGGGTGGCGATGCCGGTCATGCGCTTGCGGGTGTAGAAGGCGGGACTGACGTTGCCGGTGCACTTCTGGTCGGCCTTGCATTCGGCGTCGAACGGTACGTCGGGCCAGTTGTCGCGGGTCGCGTCGGTCAGGGACCCGCAGTCCGTTTCGCAGCGCTCGGCATAGCCGAAGACGACCTTGTTCGAGGCGGCGGGGGTGGCGGAGAAGAGGGCTCCTGAGCGCTGGCCGTAGCGGATCTCGTTCAGGTAGCCGCCGCGGATGTAGGCGGTGCCGTTGGTGTCGTCGCCGAGCATGTCGTAGTGGTTGACCTCGGCGGTGTACCAGTAGGACATGGCGTTGCCGTGGGTGTCCTCAACGTAGTCGAGGTTCCACCGCCAGGCCTGCTTCTCCTTGTACCGGCCGGCAAAGGTGCTGCCGTCGGCGTAGCCGGGCTCGCCGGTGTCGTCACCGAAGACCGGAACGGTCCACACCGAGTTGGTGCGGTCGGCGGCACCGGCGCCGTCGAGCTTGTTCAGGCCGAAGACGTACTTGGTGCCCTCGCCGGTGGTGATGGTCCAGTATTCGCCGTTGTCGTCGCCGTTGTCCGCTCCTGTGGCCACGGTGACGGTGGAGGCGTCGTCGTCCTTCAGCCGCCAGGTGCCGCTGGTGTCGTCCTTGACGAGCTCGGTGGCCTTGCCGTTCAGGACGAGAGAGGCGTTGTCGTACTTCCAGCACAGGTCGAACTTGTCGGTCTGGCCGTCGTCGTCACAGACGCCGTACTTGCGCTCGATGTAGGAAGAGGTGATGTCGAAGCCCTCGCCGATCACCGTGCCCTGATTGTTCGTGGACGCGGTACGGCCGTCGACGATGCCCGAATCGTAGGAGATGGACAGCTCCGGCTTGGGTCCGGCCGCGGACGGCGGGACGCGCAGCGGGTAAGAGTAGGTGAAGGTGCCCGAGGAACCGCCCGCTTCCCAGGTGGAGGAGGAGGCGAGGGGGGTGGCCTTGTAGTCGCCGCCGCCGGACTTTGTGCCGGCCGCGACCGCCAGGACCATGGTCTGGCCGGTGGAGGCGGCTGCATCGGGCCCCGCACTGCTGGTTGCAGCGGTGAACGCCAGCTGGGTGTCGAGGCTCTGCTTCTTGCGGTGGTTGGTGAACTCGAGCGGGGTGCGCGTACGGCACTGCGCCGCGGAAGGGTTGGTGAGCGCACAGGTGGGCAGACGCAACACCTGCAGTCGGCCGGCCCAGTCGCCACCGTAGGCGGAGGCGAAGGCTGAGTAGTTGATTCCGAGTTCGGCCGCGCCGCTGGCAGCGGGCCCGGTCACGGTCAGTACGACGCCCTTGACACCAAGTGCGGCCGCTTGCTTCTGGTTCAGAACATTGACGGCAACGGTGGAGGCTAGGGGCCGCTGCTTCTCACCCTTGTCTTTGCTGGATTCGGGTCGCGCGAGGATCAGTGGGAGCGCACCTGGGGCTGCCTTCGCGGATCCAGTGGCCGGCAGGGTGAGCTTGGCCTGTCCAGCAGTTGGCCAGGTGACGTTCTTCGCCCGGTCCTTCTTGGCGCGGGCGATCTCTTCCCTGTCGGCGACGGCAGCCTTCTCCATGGCCGCGTCGATCTTCTTGTTCACCTTTGCCGTGAACGGCGAGACCTTGGCCGACGTGAACTTCTGCAGGTCCGGAGCGCCCAGCGGTCCCGGACCGGCGGCGAACGCCACGGGCGTGAGACAGCCGGGGACCATCACTAAACCGGCGACCGCGGCGACCAGCCGCGACCATCGCCTCCGGGCATCCCGCCTGTATGCGCCTTGTCTGGACCTACCGAAGTTCGTCATTCCCTGCCCCTGATGTGTGCGGCCCAATTGGGTGGCGGCTTGTGCACGCCCTGCGGGCCAGGTCGATGCGTGTGCGCGTGCTGGTGGAGGCGGTCCGGGCAGTCCTGGGCCCGGACCCCGCCATTTTTGTGAGCCGCTAGACGCCGGAATCCGGAATCTGATTCAAGACCTGTGCCCAGGACATAGCTCCGGTCCAGACTCGGAGCTTCTGCAGCGCTCCGGGCAGGTAGTGCCCGGTGGTCCCTGCTGTGGTGCCTCGGCCGACAGCCAGTTCACCGCTGCCCTGCTGGGCCGCGGTGAAGGTGGCCTGGCCATTTCCGTCATCCACGGGAAGGGTGCCGATGTAGAGGTGCAGGGAGCCTCCCCCTGAGTGGTGGACACGCTGATACTGGATCTGCTTGATCCGGAGGAAGCGAGAAGACCGCCGATGGCGATGAAGGACTACTCGGA
>NZ_JBITJV010000041.1:0-90737 GCF_044460385.1 Streptomyces sp. NPDC050121
CAATCCACACCGAACCGGAAGGCCCTCACCTGTTCAAGATCCCTCAGCCGAGACCTGCCTCACGCATCCACAACCTCCCGGGACAGAACACCTAGTGCTGTTGTGCACTCCAGTCGTCGAAGTGGGTCTCCGTGACATGTGCGTCAGAGCTGGGAAGCAGGTCTGACTCCTGGAGCTTGGCGCCCCAGTAGAGGCCGTCTGGGGCTGTTATGACCGTACGGGGGTCCTTCCTCACGGCGAGTCCCTTCCGGAGGAAGTCCTCCAGCTGGAACGTGTCCGGTCCAGCGACCTCCACCGTGCCGTTGATCGGAGTACCGACGGCCGTGCGGCCCACGGCGGCGGCCACGTCACCGGAGTAGATGGGCTGAATCTTGATGGGGGCGACGCGCACCGTGTCACCCTCTGTCGCCGAGTCCGCAAGGCTCTTCGCGAACTCGAAGAACTGCGTGGCGTGGACGATGGAGTAGGGAATGCCGGAGTCCTTGATCATGTCCTCCTGAGCCTGCTTGGCACGGAAGTAGCCGCTTGCCTGGAGGCGTTCGGTCCCCACCACGGACAGTGCCACGTGGTGAGTCACGCCGGCGTCCGCCTCTGCTCGCAGTAGATTGGCCGTTGAGACGCGGAAAAACTCCATAACGGCGTCGTCCTCGAACGAGGGAGAGTTCGAGACGTCGACAACGACTGAAGCCCCCTGCAGAACCTCGGCGAGGCCTTCACCCGTGAGTGTGTTGACCCCAGTGTTAGGTGCGGCCGGGACCGCCTCATGGCCGTGCTCGTTCAGCTTGCGGACTACCTGTGAACCGATGAGCCCGGTTCCGCCGACTACTACAACCTTCATCTGCATTCCTTCCGAAGACGACACACCGAATTGCTCTCTACAAGCGGCGACGGCACCGTCAGCCGCATGGTGGGCCCGGTCAGGGTGAGGCCAGCTGCGCGGACAAGGCTCACCGAAAACGCCCATGCCGGACTCATATATCCAACTCTGTTTCGAATCACTCTTCCGGCACAGCTTGTCTACTCGGCAGTCCGGGCTGACCGGTTGACCCCTGCCACACGGTGGAAAGGGACACCACCGAGACATTATTTGTCAGCAGTCGGTGCACCGGGCAGCGGCCAGCCACTGCCAGTAGCCGTTCTGACTGGGAAGGTTCAAGTTCGCCGGAGAGGTGGATCTCTTTGATGATCTCTGCGTCCGAACCGAACGTGAGGTCTACGTCGACCCGATGCAACGGCCAGCTGTGCCGGTCGGCATAGGCACGTACCGCCATTGAGGTACAAGACCCAAGCGCCGCCAGGAGCAACTCTCCCGGAGTGGGACCGGTGTCGGAACTGATGGGCTCCGGTTCATCGGATCTCAGAAGGTGGGTGCCGATCACGACGGTGCGGGCAAGGCGTCTGCCCTCGCTGACAGAAACGGTACGCGTGGACATCAGTCAACCTCTCTGGGGAGGACAAACAATTTGCAACCTCCGCGCCCCTGGGCACGGGCACGAACCTCGGCGCTACTAGTAAGACAACGCTCACCGTGCGGGTGTGACACAGGTCCCGGCAGCGGGGATCTCCCTCGCAAGTTTCCGCGCCCTGTCGGTGAAAGACGGAGTCGGCAGGACGTGGGGGTACGGTCGACACCCGCGCCCGCGTTCGCCGGGCGAGGCCTGCCCACTCTCCAGCGTGCCGAGGCGCAGCTCGCTTCCGCGCAGGAGCAGCTGTGGCAGCAGAAGGTCGATGCTTCCCCGCCCTCGCCTGAAGTCGTCTAAGAGGTCATCTCATTTGGCAATGTCGGTAGGCTTTCGGTCGTGGTGGGGATCGTTGAGCGGCTGGTGCCGGATGAGTTGTGGGAGCTGTTCCAGCGGGTGGTGCCGGAGGCGCCGACGCGGCCTCAGGGCGGTGGCCGTCGCCGGCATGGTGACCGTGAAGTACTGGCGGCGATCGTGTTCGTGGCCACGTCGGGCTGCACGTGGCAGCAGTTGCCGTCAGCGTCTTTCGGACCGTCGGGGGCGACGGCCCATCGGCGTTTCGCCGAGTGGACCAAGGAAAGGGTGTGGGCCAAGCTGCACCGCCTGGTCCTCGATGAACTCGGCGCCCGCGGTGAGTTGGACTGGTCCCGGTGCGCCATCGACTCGGTGAACATGCGGGCCCTGAAGAGGGGGACCTGACGGGTCCGAATCCTGTAGACCGGGGCAAGTACGGCTCGAAGATCCATTTGATCACCGAGCGGACCGGTCTGCCCCTGTCCGTCGGGATCTCGGGAGCGAACCTGCCGACAGCCAGGCTCTGATCCCTCTGGTGAAGGGCATACCGCCGATCCGCTCCCGCCGCGGCCGACGGCGACGCAGGCCGAACAAGCTCCACGCCGACAAGGGCACACGACTACTCCCACCTGCGGCGTTGGTTACGCGGGCGCGGCATCACCCACCGCATCGCCCGCAAGGGCATCGAGACCTCCCAGCGATTGGGCCTGCATCGCTGGACGATCGAACGCACCATGGCCTGGCTCGCCGGCTGTCGCCGCCTGCACGGGCGCTACGAACGCAAGGCAGACCACTTCCTCGCCTTCACCAGCATCGCCTGCACCCTCATCTGCTACCGCAGGCTCGACAGCCATGTGTGCCGCTAATTCGATGGCGAGCATCGAACGGTGCCCCCACGCTGGTCACCGTGGCAGAACCCCAGCACCAGATCCGCGCCCTTTACACCGCTTCCACGGTCACCGTCTACCAGGCCTACGAGCCGGAGATCGGCCTTCCCGCGGCCCGGGACGGTCGCTTCCTGGCAGCCTGGCAGCGGGACCGGATGACATGCGCGATGCCGCATCAGCGCAGGTAGGCGCGGAAGCCTCGGGAGCTGTAGGCCGTGTCCACGATGACGTTGTCGGGCCTGCAGCGTGGCCGGCCTGGACCCATGCGCGGGACCGGAATGCGTTCCAGGTCGGGCGTGCGCAAGTGCTGTCGTCGGGCTGGCCCGGCGTCATCAGGACCGCGAGAGGCCGCCCGCGACCGTCCCAGACGAGGACGTCAGTGGTTTTTGGGCCAGGTCCGAAGCGATCACCAGGCCATCGGATTTTGCTGGTCAGGCCTCCTCGGGGGCTTGGATCTGTTGCCGGGCGCGAGGGAACACGCCGTCCAGGGCGTAGCGGCGGAAGCGAGGGAACGAGCTGCCATGGACCGTTGCGTTCCGGCAGGTCACGCCCGGAGGTGCCGGTGCGGATCTTATAGCCCATCCCGTTGATGACCTGCCGGTCCGACACGCGCGACTTAATCACCCCGCCATGGTCCACCACAACATGATCTATGAAGGCGGACCTTAGTTCGTCACCGTCAAGATCACGACCAGGCAACTCCCTACCAGTACCGTCGTGATCAAGGACATGGCAATCAGCGTTCCGCGCAGCCACCCCCCGATGCGGGTACGGTGGCGCTCCTCCGTCGCGCTGACACTTTCGGCGATATGATCCGTGACCGAACTTGCCACGTTCTTCTGATCATTCAGATACCACGATTCAATATGACGCTTCTGTTCCCGGGTCAGTCCCGGCATCCGTGCGGTGAAATCTCTCACGCGTCGGTATGCCGCGCGCAGATGTGCCTCACGATACAGATATTTCTCGATGTCCTGCAGACCGCGTGTGATGTCCTCACGTGCATCCATGGTGTACTCCAAGAAGGGGAAGTTGGACAACCCTGCCGCAGCAGCCACCGGAGGCGATCCGGGCCGGTGGAGTTCAACAAATTGCTGTTGAGCATGCGCTGTCAGATTGCCTCTTGCTTGTCTTGTCTTGAGAGGGCGACAGCACTGATCATGGCTCGCACGGAAAACGTATTATGGCCGTTTGAAAAGCCACTCCTCTCAAAAAATAGATGGCATGCATCTGTCGTTTTAGAACAACTATCTACGACGGACCGCCACGCTGCATCGTCTCGCTCCCTCACCTATTTGACCGGGAAGTCTGTGATTCTGTGACACACATCGATGACCCACTGGGGCAGGTGGTTGACTCGGGCTCGAGCGACCGCGGTTGGAACAGCCACTGGTCCCCTCCCCATCCCCATTCCCAGGTGTTTGTTTCGATCCCCCCAC
Source organism: Streptomyces sp. NPDC050121 (assembly GCF_044460385.1). Lineage (NCBI taxonomy): Bacteria > Bacillati > Actinomycetota > Actinomycetes > Kitasatosporales > Streptomycetaceae > Streptomyces > Streptomyces sp. NPDC050121. Next base: position 4,081 of record NZ_JBITJV010000041.1, read on the forward strand.
CACATTGATGAGCTGCTGGCCTACCGGGCATGGATGCTTTCCCTGACCTACAGTTTCTGTGGGGCAGTTAGCGTTCGGGCTGCAGCGGTGGCTTTACCTTGGGTCCGGAGAGGGTTTCGCATGGAGACCCCTGATCAAACCGTGAGCCGTTCGACACGCTTGCGGCCGACGTGGACGCCCTCACGCCTGAGGACGGCGTGCACGCGGGCCGCCGCATCCAGAAACGGCTCGGCTACCTCAGCCTGTACGCCGGGGAGAGTCACCGCAGCGCTATGACCTGGGCAAAAGCTCCCCAGAACGGCGACCGGACATCCTCAGCCGAGCTACCGGCCTGCGAGCTTGCTTGTCACGGAACCCCCGCCGGGGCCGCGCCACCTGGTGGCCCAGCAACTGCTCGGGGCAGGTTCCGCAGTCTGCACAGCACTCGTTCGGCGCAACGCGCCCGTTCCGAACAGGCGTTCGCCGAGGCCCGCGACTGCGTCATCGTCTCCACGTCAACCCTCAGGTATCCGTCGGGGTCGCGCAGGTAGCAGCGCAGTTCGGCCTTCCCGGCCGAGAGCCCCGCGTCCGCCATCACAGCTCACCACCGAGGAGAAGGACGAGCTGGCTCAGCTGCGGCGCGACGGTGACCGACTGGAGGGTGGCCGCCAGGGGCCGGGAAGAGGCGGCGCGCTGGCTGCCGCCGTCATCATGACGTCCGGCCGGCGGCCGGAGATGCCGCCCGGGGTGATCGGCGCACGGCGCTCACCGACGACGGAGAGGCCGCCCGCCCCGACAGGCCCGGGCACGGCGCCTCGCTCACACGCCCGCACAACTCCAGTTGCAGTAGGGTTACTTGTGCTGCGCATCCTCCCGGAGGGGTACGAGCGCGGAGTTCATGTGCCGGTCTGCGGCATGTGAGCAGTGGTGGTGAATCTCCGCGCGGACTCGCGCGGTGTGTGAGCGGATGCCCGGTGGGCCGTCCCCCCACCATTCCTGCTCACCGCCAAGGAGTGGTCATCTGTGAACCCTGCCGAGTACAAGCCTGCACGTTTCGCCTGGTTCCGTAAGGTCCTGGTGGACGTCGCCATCAGTGTCGTCGCCAACGTGTTGGTGGCGGCGATGATGTCGGCAGCGCACCTGCTTTTCTGAAGCAGGAGAGTGGCGGGCACCCGGGTGGCCCGCCACTCCACTTCGAACGCAGGGCTCAGAACAACATCATTTCGTTCTTCAGCTTGGCCTTGCTCTGTGCCCGTCGGGCCCGGCGGCTCCGTGCCGCCGTGCTGCGCCGCGCGATCCTCAGCTCGGGCGGGATGGCCGACTGAGTCGGCCGGAGCCCCTGCACGTCGGTCTCCCCGACCAGTTTCCTGAGATGTGTCCGGGTCTCCTCGTCGGTGGAGTAGAGGACGGTCGCCCGGCTCGCTCTGGTCAGCAGGACGTGGTAGGCATGGCGGACGCAGCGCGCGAATTCGTCGTCGTCGAGGGTGCTGGTCCGAACCTTCGGATCGAGCGAGCCCGGCTTCGCGACCCTCATGACACCGGCCTTCGGGTCCTTTCGCTGCTTTCCTCGCCGAAAGACCCAGCGGTCGGTGCGCCAGACCATGTCCTCGCCCATGATCACCCCGCACCAGTCCCACTCGAGACCTTGCGCGGTGTAGACACAGCCGATCTGCCCGATTCCGGCGTCGTGTACCGGCCAGATTCTCGACGGTGGCTCGCCGTTGGCGCAGAAGGATTCACTGGACGCGTTCCACGGACGGTGCCAGCCACCGATGCGTACGTCCTTCTCAAGGTTCTTGTTCTCGTCCGGCTTGCTCCAGGGCCAGCAGTAGCCGGCCACCATCCGGGCGGTCGCTCCAGCCTCGAACTCGGTGCGGACGATGTGCTCCATCTCGTCGGGTGTGTCGACGACTTCGATGTGCATGAGTCCGTCCGGGACCCAATCGTGCGGCTCCTGCGTCGAAACGCCGAGCAATGCCCGAACCCAGCGGAGGTAGGCGTCACTGCCCCCGCATCGGTACTGCTCCGTCAGATGGTAGCGACGAACAACCGCATCGCGGTGTCGCGCGGCGTCCTCGATGTGTTCCACGGTGCCGACGTCGTGCGGGCGCACGGTCTGGCCGGCGTCGAGAAAGAAGACCGTCAGACGTGACGCATCGAGCAGTTCGTCCACCTGCGGCTTCGTGCCCTGCTTCTCCGCAGGGAGGCGATAGTTGGTGGTCTTGTCCCTCAGGCGGTGCGCCTCGTCGCAGATCAACACGTCCAGCGGCGGACTCGGCGCTTTCACGAAACTGCTGAAGTACGCGAAGCGCTCCCGGAACTCGGCCGCGGTGTATCCGACGTTCTCCTTGATCGCGGCGTTGAAGGCCCGCGAACCACTCGCGTACTTCACCGTTCGACCTGCGGCTTCCAGATCGGCTCGTAGTTGCAGCCCGACGGCGCTTTTCCCGGTGCCCGGCCCTCCGCTGATCAGGAAGACGGCATGCTGCGGACGGGGCACGATCGCCGCTCGGTCCGGGCTGTCCAGAATCAGCTCCGCAGCCTCGAGTACGTCATCGGCGACCTTCCTCTGACGTCCCCGCAAGGTGAAGACCGTGTCCTCCCCGCACGAGTTGACCATGGCGTCGAGCAACGGCGTGTTCCGGAGATTCATCCGGTGCAGTATGTACTCGGCCGCGGAGTAGTCGTCCTCGGCTGTGAAATGGCGCTGCAAGTCGCTGAGAAGCCTGGGCCGGGTATCACTCGTGTACGTGTGCGCGTAGGGGCCTGTAGGCGCGTCGACGCCGAGCAGTGGCCGGACGGATTCATTCGTGGCGTTGTGCAGATAGGCGAAACCACCGCACTCGAACTGCAGCCCGTTCAGCGGACCTGTGGGGCCGGTGAACAGCGCGTGGTATTCACTGAGCTGGAGGACGGGGTGTTTGGCGGGGTCGTCGATCCCGTCGACGTGCACGAGATCGGCTGTCGCAGCCTCCACCCTCGTCACCGCCGACCACTGTTTCAACTCGACGAGCTGGACGGAAAGGGTGCCTTCCGCGGGGTGCCTGCCCACGAGAACCACGTCGATCTGCCCGTCCATACCAGGGCCTTCGGATTCCTCAACGGTCGGCGAGCATTCGACGATCATCTCGACGTTGCCCCGCTCGGCGGCCACCAGGTCCTCAGCGAGGGAAACAAGGCTTCTGGCCCAGGCGGAGCGCTCTCCGTCAGAGGACTCACCTCGCCCGAAGTACACCCAGCGGGCGGCCAGATGCGGCACCAGGCGACGCCGTGCGTGCAGGGCCAGCAGGTCCCGCGCCGCCAACCGCAGCAGGAGCATGGACACGAGGAGGTTCCCCCAGGGCACGAGTGACTCGTGCGGGTGGGGGCGTGTCCACATAGGAAGCCCGTCGGGCCGCGACCGGTTCGGTGATCTTAGACAGAAAGCGGCTCACCCAGGGAACGCCGATCCTCTTTCGGCCTGTTCGACCGAGTGGCTTGGCCGATTCACGGCAAGCTCGGTTGTCCGGCCGTGGGTACCGGTCACGTCGCGGCCAGATTCCGCGTCGGCTGTCCCCCGAGTTCCCGCAGCTTCTCCCTTGTCTCCGGGTCCGTCGAGTACACGATCGTGCCGACCATCCCCCGGGTCAGAAGCACCTTGTAGGTGTTGCGGATCAGGCGGTCCACGTCGGCGTCCGGGGTGGACTTCTTGAAGACTGGGTCCTTGGACGCCGTGCGGTCCGTGACCCAACGGTCGCCTCGCCAGACCAGGTCGGGGCCGATGATGACGCCGGACCAGTCGTACTCGAAGCCCTGAGCGGTGTAGACGCACCCGACCTGACCGAAGCCGGCCGGGTCGGTGGCCCACAGGGCTGCCGGTGGCGCGCCGGAGACAGCGCGGTCGCCGCGCAGGTTCCAAGGGCGGGCCCAGTCACCGATGACGACGTCGGGAGGCAGCGGGTGGCCGGGCTTGGGTTCCGGAGACCAGCGCCAGCAGTAACCGGCGGACATGCGTGCGCCGTAGCCCCGGGCACGGCGGGCTTCAAGGAAGGCCTCCATCTCCTGCGGGCTGTCGGCGACCAGCAGCTGCATGCGGTCGTCGGGTTCCCAGACCACCGGACCGCCGGCCTCGAGCCCGAGGAGCCGTACCACCCAGCGCAGGTAGGCGTCGCTGCCCCCGCAGCGAAACTGGCTGTCCAGCGGTACGACGTGGCAAGAGATGCCACGCGTGGCAGCTGCCGCCTTGATGTCGGACACGGTGCCCATCTCGCCGGGGCGTACCACCTGGTGCTCGTCGAGGAAGAAGACGGGCACGTAGGCGACATCGATGAGTTCATCGATCTGGGCCCTGCCGGTACGGTTCTCGGCGCGCGTGTAGCGGTTGGCCGAAGTCTCCCGGATGCGGTGTGCCTCGTCGCAGATCAGGGCACCCAGGCTGTTCTTCTCGGCCGTCATGAAGCTGTTGAAGTACTTGAACAGGTCCTGGACTTCCCGCTTGCGCGCTCCGGCGACCTTCCTCATCGTCTTCGTGAACGACTGCGAGCCGGTGGCGTGCAATGCCGGAACCCCACGCCTGTAGAGCTCACCGAGCAGTTGGAGGGCGATGACGCTCTTGCCGGTGCCAGGGCCGCCCGTGACGATGACGACCTCCTTGCGATCGGCGTGCTTCGCCTTCTCCACCGCGTTGAGCACCATCCGGTACGCGACCTGCTGCTCGTCGAGGAGGACGAACTGTGTGCGTTCGCGCACCTCCTCAGCGGCCACGGACATGAGCTGCTTCGACGGCACCGTGGCGCCTGCGTGGAGTTCATCCGCCGCCCGGGCCCCCGAGTGCTTGTCGCTCAGCCTCGTACGCAGGTGGTCGAGGAGGGCGCCGCGGCGTTCCGCGGTGAAGAGCAGGCCGTGGCCGTCGCGTTCGATCTCCCGCAAGCCCGTCACGCCGAACTCCGTGGCGTTGTGCAGATAGGCCACTCCGGCCACCCGGTGCCCGTGTTCAGCTACCGCCCCGTTGAAATTGACGAGGTATTCGCAGTAGCGGCGCACCTGCTCGATGGGGTTGAGGACCGGATGGGCATAGGCATCGACATGGCAGAGGGTGGGGTCGTCCTCGTGGGGAAGTGCCTGACTCCACTGCTTCAGCTCCACCACGACGTATGACGGTTCGCCCGTGACCGGGTGCACTCCGGCGAGCACGACGTCTGCACGCTTGCTGTTCAGCGGGAGCGAGTACTCCAGCATGACCTCTACGTCGCCCAGTCCGGCGTCGTTGAGTGCGGCGGCCAGGACGGGGATGCTGCGCTCCCAGGAACGCACCTCCGAGGCGCCGGGCCGATAGCCGTGCATGTGAACGAAATTGTCGGTGAGGTGCAGGAACAGCGAACCGTCGAGTGCCATGACGGCGACCGTTTTCGCGGACGCGCGGAACAGCAAGGACTTCCCCCAGGCAGCACGAAAAGACTCGTGCGGGTGGGGGCATGTCCTTCGAGACTCCACCGGGGTGGAGCGGAAGCCCGTCGGGCCGCGTTGACGATGTGTTTGAGGGTACCTGGCGGTACTGACAGTCGTACCGGTGGTCGCAGTGTCGGCAGCGGACGCCGTGCCCGGTCTCCCCTACCGACGTCCGACATCGGACCGCTGCTCTGCGTGGTCGACGACGAGGACCGCTCCAGAGCGCGGTGGTCTGAGTCCGGGGACAGCACAAAGCCTTCAGCAACGGTTTTGTCCACGAGAGCGTCCCACCTTCGATCGTTCGCCTGTCAACGAACCATCGCATGGTGCTTGCCCATCCTGGCAGCTCAGCGGGACCTCCAGGCGATACGAGGAGAGCCCACCGCAGCGGATCAAGAACCCTCCGCGGGCATCAGGCAGCCCTCCGACTCGATCAAGTCCCCGGCGGCGATCAACGCGTCGATGTCGCCAGTCAGCGCGTCCCGGATATCGGCTCCGAGCCGCGCCCACCCGAAGAAGCGAGCGGCCTCCCGCAGCAGGTCCTCGCGATGCACGCCCGGTCCTTCGTCGACCACGTTTCTGAGTACGAGCTGCCGCTCCGTCGCAGGAACCTCCGCCACTCGTCGGGCGCACCGCTCAGTGGGCGTGCGGGCGAACTCCGTCTCGTGGCCGGGCCTGCCGTACGCCGTACCGACGTGAACGATCTTGCCCTGCTTGAGCAGACGGCGAAGAGCTCGGTCGATACGGTCACGGACCACCTGGCCGGCTCGTCCGAGGCCCCACGCGAGACGGACCCGGGTGTAGATCACTTCCTTCTCGACGGGCCCTTCCACCTCGACCACACACAGCGCCACGTCCGCCACCACGTCGAGGGCCTCGGGGTCCTGCAACGCCGCGCCCCACATGCCCCGCTGGCTGCTCGACCTGTCACGTACCTCTGCCAACAGGTCGGGGTCGACCTCCTGGTAGGGACGGCTCCAGGGTGCAGGGCCGGCGTCGACGGTCACGAACTCCACTCGCGGGCCTGCCGGACCACCGGCCACTTCTCCAGCTTCTCCGCCCCCCGCGCTCCGCGCTCCGGGCACCGTCCACGGCCTCCGCCGTACTGTCACCGTTGCCAAGGTCGCCGCCGCTGCCGTCCACCCCCACGGGCGGCGCCACGTTGAAGTACAGCCCGACGACGTCGTAGACCTTCTCCACGAACAGCGGGTCCGTCGACAGTTTGAAGGTGTCCGTCAGGTGCGGCTTGAGCTGGAACTTCCGCCAGATACGGCCGACGGTGGACTTGGACAGGCCGCTGTGCTCCGCCATTGACTTGCGCGACCAGTGGGTGGCGTTCTTCGGGATCTCCTCAAGCGTCGTGACCACGACCGCTTCCACCTGATCAACGCTGATGGTGGGCGGCCGGCCCGGCCGGGGCTCGTCGACCAGGCCGTCCAGCCGCTCAGCCAGAAACCGGCGCCGCCACTTGCGGACGGTGTCGGCGGCCACCCGCAACTCTCGGGCGACCGCGACGATCGGCGGGATCTCCGGGCCCGCGCACGCCAGCACGATCCGCGCGCGCAGGGCCAGCGCCTGGGCCGACGACGCCCGCCGCGTCCACCGCTCCAACACCGCCCGCTCGTCCGCCGGTAGTGGCAGTGTCTGGCGACGGCCTGGCGCCTGCGCCGCCACCGTGACCAGCTCATTGCGTGGATGCGAAGCAGTGGGCGGGGTCGGTGCGCGAGGCCAACTGCCAGCAGCCGGCGGACTTCCGCCACGGTGAGCGGAACCAGGGTGGAACCGTTTCTGCATCCCCCTTTGCCGCCGCCTGCGCCGCCGTGGCCGCGAGAAAGGCGTGGGCGAGCATGGCCAGGGTGATGTGCCGCGTCCAGCCGACGTAACGGCGGACCTCGTACTGATCCAGGCCGCACTCGTTCTTCGCGGCCTGAAAGCACTCCTCGATCGCCCACCGGCGCCCGGCAACGCGCACGAGCCGGTCGACACCTGTGCCCACCGGGGCTGCGCTTGCCGAATACCTCCTCCATGCTGGTCAGGCGGCATGTTGATACTCGTAAAGGGTGCCGCCGAGTCGCGCTCGCCGTCGTATGTCCAGATGGGCGATCCGGTCCGGGTCCTCGATCGGAGCGGGCAGCGAGTGGAGAGGGCGGGCATTCGCAGGACCCTGGTGCGGCCGGTGCTCGTTATAGAACGTCTCGAACTCGCGCAGTGCGCGCAGGAGATGGCGCTGGTTCCAGATCAACGTACGGTCTGGCAGCTCTCGCCTGCAGGTCTGCACCCACCGCTCCGTGATCGAGTTCATGCGCGGCATCCGGACGCCGCTGAGCACCACCTCGATACCCGCGTCCTTGAGCACCTCGTCGAACGGCCGTGGGAACTTCCCGTCCCGATCCCTGATCAGATAGCGAGCCCGGCAGCCGGCGTCCTCGAGGTCCATGACGAGATTCTTCACAGCCTGGACCACCCAGGACGCGGTCGGGTGCGCGGTCGCGCCCAGGATCCGGATCCGGCGGCTCGCGTGCACGAATCGCGGCGAACACGTACAAGCGGGCCCCGGACAGAGTGACGGCCTCGAAGAAATCGCACGCCAGGAGCGCGTCGGCCCGGGAGCGCAGGAAGTCCGCCCAAGTGCTGGAGGCCCGCTCGGGCGCCGGGTCGACGTCGGCCTCCTTCAAGATTTCCCAGACCGTGGATGCTGCCACCTTCACCCCGAGTACGAGCAGCTCACCGTGCAGGCGCCGATAGCCCCAACTTGGATTTTCCCTGGCCAGGCGCAGCACCAGCGCCCGGATCGAGTGCACGGTGCGGGGCCGGCCTCCGCGCTTCGGCCGGGACTGGGAAGCGTGTCGGCGGGCGATGACGTTGCGGTGCCAGCGCAGTACCGTGTCCGGCCGCACCAGCAGCCGCATCCGGCGCAGCACTTCCCGTGGCAGGCCATGGAGGAGCGACGCCAAAAACGCCCGGTCGCTCGCGTGGAACCGGACCTGCTGCCTGTTCAGCTGCCGTTCCAGAACGCCGATCTGGTGGCGCAGAGCGAGGATCTCGACATCTTTCTCCCGGTCGCTCATCGGCAGCAGTCGCAGCATCGCGAACGCGTTCGTCACACCCAGGTACGCCAGTCTCAGCAGCACGACCGATCATCATGCCGCGCCAACCGGGCGCCGCGCGATACCGGCGACTCGATCGGCCTCGGCCAACGCCCAAACCCGATCCCTGCGTGAATGAGGTATTCGGCAAGGGCAAGCTCAGGGCAAAGGGGGGATCAGCATCGGCGGGACACCTACCGGCCACTACTCGATCAGCATGAAACAGCAAGCGCCCCGCCAGGCCGAAGCCTGACGGGGCGCTTGTGCGAGACTCTAGTGTGACCGCCGGTAGCAGCGAGTCAGCGACCAGATCCTCTGGCATCCGAGCCGATCAGCTCAAGAACCGACAAGTTGGCGAAGCACGTACTGCATGATGCCGCCGTTGCGGTAGTAGTCGGCCTCACCGGGGGTGTCGATGCGCACGACCGCGTCGAACTCGACGCCCGTGTCGGTGGTGACCTTGACCGTGCGCGGAGTGGTGCCGTTGTTGAGCTCCTCGACGCCGGTGAAGGAGAAGGTCTCCTCGCCGGTCAGGCCGAGGGACTCGGCGTTCGCGCCCTCCGGGAACTGCAGCGGCAGGACGCCCATGCCGATGAGGTTCGAGCGGTGGATGCGCTCGTACGACTCGGCGATGACGGCCTTGACGCCGAGGAGCGCGGTGCCCTTGGCGGCCCAGTCGCGGGACGAGCCGGAGCCGTACTCCTTGCCGGCCAGGATGGCCAGCGGGACGCCCTGCTCGATGTAGTTGCGGGAGGCGTCGTAGATGAACGACACCGGGGCGTCGGCCTGGGTGAAGTCGCGGGTGTAGCCGCCCTCGGTGCCCGGCGCGATCTGGTTGCGCAGGCGGATGTTGGCGAACGTGCCGCGGATCATGACCTCGTGGTTGCCTCGGCGGGAGCCGTAGGAGTTGAAGTCACGACGCTCCACACCGTGCTCGGTGAGGTACTTGCCGGCCGGGGTGTCGGCCTTGATGGCGCCGGCGGGCGAGATGTGGTCCGTCGTCACCGAGTCGCCCAGCTTGGCGAGCACGCGGGCGCCCGTGATGTCGGAGACCGGGGTGGTCTCCATCGTCATGCCCTCGAAGTACGGGGGCTTGCGGACGTAGGTCGACTCGGCGTCCCACTCGAAGGTGTTGCCGGTCGGGATGGGGAGCGCCTGCCACTGGGCGTCGCCCGCGAAGACGTCGGCGTAGGACTTGTTGAACATGTCCTCGCCGATGGCGTTCGCCACGACGTCGTTGACCTCGGCCTCGGAGGGCCAGATGTCCTTGAGGAAGACCGGGTTGCCGTCCTGGTCGATGCCCAGGGCGTCGCGCGTGATGTCCACCTTCATGGAGCCCGCGATGGCGTACGCGACGACCAGCGGCGGGGAGGCCAGGTAGTTCATCTTGACGTCGGGGTTGATCCGGCCCTCGAAGTTCCGGTTGCCGGAGAGGACCGAGGTGACCGCGAGGTCGTGGTCGTTGACGGCCTTGGAGACCTCCTCCGGCAGCGGACCGGAGTTGCCGATGCAGGTGGTGCAGCCGTAGCCGACGAGGTTGAAGCCGACCTTGTCGAGGTACGGGGTGAGGCCCGCCTTGTCGAAGTAGTCGGTGACGACCTTCGAACCCGGGGCGAGGGTGGTCTTGACCCACGGCTTGCGGGTCAGGCCCTTCTCCACGGCCTTCTTCGCGACGAGCGCGGCGGCGACCATGACGTACGGGTTGGAGGTATTGGTGCAGGAGGTGATGGCCGCGACCGTCACCGCACCGTGGTCGATCTCGTACGTCGAGCCGTCGGGGGCGGTCACGGTGACCGGGTTCGACGGGGCGCCGTTGGGGTGGATCGCCGGGGCGTCGGAGGCCGGGAAGGACTCCTGGCCCGCCTCGTCCACGGTGTCGACGTAGTTGCGGACGTCCTGCTTGAACTGCTCGGCGGCGTTCGCGAGGACGATGCGGTCCTGCGGGCGCTTCGGGCCGGCGATCGACGGGACGACGGTGGACAGGTCCAGCTCGAGCTTCTCGGAGAAGTCCGGCTCGGCCTTCGGGTCCAGCCAGAGGCCCTGCTCCTTGGCGTACGCCTCGACGAGCGCGACCTGCTGCTCGGAGCGGCCGGTGAGCTTGAGGTACTTCAGGGTCTCGTCGTCGATCGGGAAGATCGCGGCGGTGGAGCCGAACTCCGGCGACATGTTGCCGATGGTGGCGCGGTTCGCGAGGGAGGTGGCGGCGACGCCCTCACCGTAGAACTCGACGAACTTGCCGACGACGCCGTGCTTGCGCAGCATCTCGGTGATCGTGAGGACGAGGTCGGTGGCGGTGGTGCCGGCGGGCAGCTCGCCGGTGAGCTTGAAGCCGACGACGCGCGGGATCAGCATGGAGACCGGCTGGCCGAGCATCGCGGCCTCGGCCTCGATGCCGCCGACGCCCCAGCCGAGGACGCCGAGGCCGTTGACCATGGTGGTGTGCGAGTCGGTGCCGACGAGGGTGTCGGGGTAGGCCTGGCCGTTACGGACCATGACCGTGCGCGCGAGGTGCTCGATGTTCACCTGGTGGACGATGCCGGTGCCCGGCGGGACGACCTTGAAGTCGTCGAACGCGGTCTGGCCCCAGCGCAGGAACTGGTAGCGCTCCTTGTTACGGCCGTACTCCAGCTCGACGTTCTGCGCGAACGCCTCGTTGGTGCCGAACTTGTCGGCGATGACGGAGTGGTCGATGACCAGCTCGGCCGGGGAGAGCGGGTTGACCTTCGCCGGGTCGCCGCCGAGCTCCTTGACGGCCTCACGCATGGTGGCGAGGTCGACGACACAGGGCACGCCGGTGAAGTCCTGCATGATCACGCGGGCCGGCGTGAACTGGATCTCCTGGCTGGGCTGGGCCTGCGAGTCCCAGTTGCCGAGGGCCCGGATGTGGTCGGCGGTGATGTTCGCGCCGTCCTCGGTACGGAGCAGGTTCTCCAGCAGCACCTTCAGGCTGTACGGAAGGCGAGCCGAGCCTTCCACCTTGTCCAGCCGGAAGATCTCGTACGACTCGTCGCCCACCTGCAGCGTGCTGCGGGCGTCGAAGCTGTTCGCCGACACGACAGTCTCCTTCATTGATGTGCGCGTACCACCGCATCCTGCCGTCACACGGGCTTGGCCCATCCGCTAAGGTCAGGCTAAGTTAGGTAACCCTTACCAGGGTGGCGACTGCGGTGCGCCTCGGCAGATATCTCGATGTCGAGATAACTCTAGTACATGGGGCCTGAATGGTCATGCCCGGGCTCGCCACACCCCCTACGCTTCTCCCTCGGCCCTCCCTCAGCCGCCCCTCACGGGAGGGGCGCGGAATGGGCACCGGGGGGACGGGAGGGAGCCGGGATGCCTGAGGGATGGCAGTGGGACAGGACCCTGTTCCAGGGAAGCGCGGCCCACTACGAGCAGGGCCGGCTGCCGTATGCGCCGGGCTTCGCCGAAGCGCTGGCGACGGCTCTCGGTCTGGACGGCCGCGGCCGTCTCCTCGACGTCGGCTGCGGGCCCGGCATCGTGACGCTCCCCCTGGCCGGGTTCTTCGCCGAGGCGATCGGAGTCGACCCGGACGAGGACATGCTGGCCGAGGCGGAGCGTCGAGCCGAGCGTCATCAGGTGACCAACGCGCGATGGGTCGCCGCCCGCGCCGAGGACCTGCCGACGGGTCTGGGCGAGTTCCGGGTCGTGGCGTTCGCCCAGTCCTTCCACTGGACGGATCGCGACCGGGTCGCCGCCACCGTGCTGGAGATGCTGGAGCCGGGAGGCGCGTTCGTCCATATCAGCGACCACAAGGACCCGCCCGCCCCGTCGACCCCGCTGCCGCTGCCCGCTCCGCCCTACGCGCAGATCGGCGACCTGGTGCGGCGCTATCTGGGCCCGGTCCGCCGCGCCGGGCAGGGAATGCTCGCCCACGGCACGCCGAACCGGGAGGACCTCGTCCTGGCGGGGGCCGGGTTCAAGGACTTCGAACGACTCGTCGTGCCGGCCGGGGACGTGGTGGTCCGCACCGCCGACGACATCGTGGCGTGGGCGTTCTCCCGGTCCGACTCCGCCCCTCATCTGTTCGGCGACGGGCTGGCGCGGTTCGACCGGGACCTGCGTGCCCTGCTCCGGCAGGCAGCGCCCGACGACCGCTTCGCGGAGCGTCTTCCGCCGACCGAGATCATGACCTGGCGGAAACCGCGTCGCGCGGGATGACGGCGGCCCGCCCCGTCCAAGGCGAGTCCGTACTCGGCGTCAAAGGCGGAGTCCGTACTCGGTCAGCCACTCCGACAGTTCCCGGCGGGACGCACGGACGAGCCGCCCGCCGGTGAAGCGCACGTCGTCCGTGACCTCGGCCAGGCACTCCGCGGGCGGCACGAAGGCCAGCGCCTCCGCGTCGTCGTCGAACTCCGCCTCCGCCAGGACCAGCCCCTCCAGGCGCCCTTCGAAGACGTCGACGCCCAGCGGGGGCACACTCGACCGTGTCTTGGACAGCGCCGCCGCCAGCAGCGAGGCCAGGAGGTCGTACTCGGCCCGGGACAGACAGGTGTTGGTGATCAGCCCCTGCACGGCGCCCGGCCGGTCCGCGGGCACCTTCTGGGTGAGCTTGAACTCACGAGAGCCGAGGTCCGGGTAATCGGTCCGCCGGAGCCGCAGGCGCGTTCCCTCCAGGTACCGGTCCCGGATCAGCCGGGTGACGGTGACCGTCGAAGGCGCCGGTGGCCCCGCCATCAGAAACCGTCTCTCCCGCTCGACCCTCGCGTACTTCCCCTCTTTCACCCGCCCAGCTTCGCAGTACGGGACCGCGGCGGCAGGGCGAGGGCGTCGACGCCATCCCGCGGCGGCTGAACGGGCGTCATGGGTGCGCCGAGCCGGGGTAGACGGGAGCGGACAGGCACTTCCCTACGGAGGAGGTCCGATGGCCCTCGCCTTCCGCAAGACCACGGGCGGCGGGCGGCGCGTGCCCGGACCTTTCGGGTGGCGTCGCACGCGGACCGCCAAGCGCCGTTGACGGGACGTCACCCGAATGGACCCCCCAAGAGGCGCCATCTCATATCTGAGATAACCTCAGCCTCATGGCAGACGACTACCTCGTACGCATCGGCAAGCTCATCCGTGACGCCCGGCAGCACCGGGGCTGGACACAGGCGCAGCTGGCCGAGGCGCTCGGAACCAGCCAGAGTGCGGTCAACCGCATCGAGCGAGGCAACCAAAACATCAGCCTTGAGATGATCGCTCGAATCGGTGAAGCACTGGACAGCGAAATCGTCTCTCTGGGCTACGCGGGACCGATGCACCTGCGCGTCGTGGGCGGCCGTCGGCTGTCCGGCGCGATCGACGTCAAAACCAGCAAGAACGCTTGTGTGGCGTTGCTGTGCGCCTCGCTGCTCAACCAGGGGCGCACGGTGCTGCGCCGGGTCGCCCGGATCGAAGAGGTCTACCGTCTGCTCGAGGTCCTCAACTCCATCGGGGTGCGGACGCGTTGGATCAACGACGGCGTGGACCTGGAGATCGTGCCGCCGGCCGGGCTGGACATGGCGGCGATCGACGCCGAGGCCGCCGTACGCACCCGTTCCATCATCATGTTCCTCGGCCCGCTGCTGCACCGCATGGACCACTTCAAGCTGCCGTACGCCGGCGGCTGCGACCTCGGGACGCGGACCATCGAGCCGCACATGATCGCGCTGCGCCGGTTCGGGCTGGAGGTGGCGGCGACGGAGGGGCAGTACCACGCCGTCGTCGACCGTGCGGTCCGCCCGGACCGGCCGATCGTGCTGACCGAGCGCGGAGACACGGTGACCGAGAACGCGCTGCTCGCGGCCGCCCGGTACGACGGGGTGACCGTCATCCGCAACGCGTCTTCCAACTACATGGTCCAGGATCTGTGTTTCTTCCTGGAGGCGCTCGGCGTGAGGGTCGAGGGCATCGGCACCACCACGCTCACCGTGCACGGCGTGCCGGACATCGACGTCGACGTGGACTACTCGCCGTCCGAGGACCCGGTCGAGGCGATGAGCCTGCTGGCCGCCGCCGTCGTCACGGAGTCGGAGCTCACGGTGCGCCGGGTGCCCATCGAGTTCCTGGAGATCGAGCTGGCGGTCCTGGAGGAGATGGGGCTCGACCACGACCGTACGCCGGAATACCCGGCCGACAACGGCCGCACCCGGCTGGTGGACCTCACCGTCCGGCCCTCCAAGCTGGAGGCGCCGATCGACAAGATCCACCCGATGCCGTTCCCCGGCCTGAACATCGACAACGTCCCGTTCTTCGCGGCCATCGCGGCCGTCGCGCAGGGCAAGACCCTCATCCACGACTGGGTCTACGACAACCGCGCGATCTACCTGACGGACCTGAACCGGCTCGGTGGACGGCTCCAACTCCTCGATCCGCACCGGGTGTTGGTCGAGGGCCCGACGCGCTGGCGTGCCGCGGAGATGATGTGCCCGCCGGCCCTGCGTCCGGCGGTGGTCGTCCTGCTGGCGATGATGGCGGCGGAGGGCACATCGGTGCTGCGCAACGTGTACGTCATCAACCGCGGCTACGAGGACCTGGCCGAGCGGCTGAACTCCGTCGGGGCGCAGATCGAGATCTTCCGCGACATCTGATACGCGAATGCCGCAGCACCCTGTCTGACCTGCTATTCAGCGGGCCAGGTCGGGGTGCGGCGGCATCTTTGGGACTAGCGTCGAAGGAACGGTCCTTGACGCCGGGAATGCCCTTGACGCGGTAACGGGTGCACTTGCCGTACATGGAAGTACGGTCACGTTTGCCGGTCTTCGGGTTGGGGCGCTTCTTCGACCATCGGTCTTCTATGCAGCCCGAGGAGCTGGACCGGCTGATGCGCCGGATGCGCCTGCCCTGTATGCGCACAGCAGCACCCGACGTGCCGGCCGCCGCCCGCACGCAACGCTGGGACCCCGCCGAGGCCCTACGGCTGCTGATCGCCGAGGAGGACACCGGCCGCGACGCGGTCACCCGGCGGCTGCGACGCCACTCGGCGAACTTCCCCGCCGGCAAGACCCTGGGCTCCTGGCGGGCCGAGGACTCCACCATCCCGGAGCCCACCCAGAACTCCCTGATCACCCTGGAGTGGATAGGCCGTGCGGAGAACCTGGTGATCGCCGGGCCGAGCGGCACAGGGAAATGTCACTTCACCGACCGCCTCATGCACCACGCCCACCTCGTCAATGACCGTTGACAGGGATCCGATCCTTGCGGTCTGTCATGACGTTCCGTTGTCCCGATCGTTCAGTACGTTCTTGCGGCTGGTCAGTACATGGTCGATCACGCCGTATTCAGCCGCCTGCTCGGCCGTGAGGATCTTGTCCCGCTCGATGTCCTGCTCTATCTGCTCCACCGGCCGGCCGGAGTGACGGGCCAGGACGGTCTCCACCAGCGTGCGCACACGCTGGATCTCGCGGGCCTGGATCTCCAGATCGGAGATCTGTCCGCGTGCTCCCCCGCTGTGGGGTTGGTGCAGCAGTACGCGTGCCCCTGGCAGTGCGGCGCGTTTTCCGGGAGTGCCGGCGGCCAGGAGGACGGCAGCGGCGGAGGCGGCCTGGCCGATGCAGACTGTCTGGATGTCGGGCTTCACGAACTGCATCGTGTCGTAGATCGCTGTCATGGCGGTGTGGGAGCCGCCCGGCGAGTTTATGTAGAAGGCGATGTCCCGATCCGGGTCCATGGATTCGAGACAGAGGAGCTGCGCCATGACGTCGTTGGCGGATGCGTCGTCGATCTCCACTCCAAGGAACACGATGCGCTCCTCGAAGAGCTTGGAGTACGGGTCGTACTCACGCGTTCCCTGTGCCGTGCGTTCGACGAAGCGGGGCACTATGTACCGGGCCTGCGGTGGCGTACCGCCGAATGCAGAGGCCGGACGATCGTGCAGGGCCATGGTCTCGGTTCCTTCTGGGGTCGGGTGTGACTGCGGTGGCCGGACGCGGTCGGCCCGGCTCGGCCCCTGATGGGTGAGGGGGTCCTTGCCGGGCCGTTGTCCGTTCAGGACACGAGCGTGCCACCGGCCCCCGAGACACCAGAAGCAGACTTCATCACCGAGTCGATGAGCCCGTACTCCGCGGCTTCCTGGGCTGTGAACCACTTGTCGCGGTCCGAGTCCCTGGTGATCGTGTCGACGTCCTGTCCGGAATGCTGGGCGATCAGCGCCGCCATCTCCTGCTTGGTGCGCAGCAGTTGTTCGGCGTAGATCTTGATGTCACTGGCCGAGCCGCCGAGTCCGGCCGACGGCTGGTGCATGAGGATCTTGGTGTTGGGCAGGGCGTATCGCTTGCCCTTTGCGCCGGCGGTCAGCAGGAACTGACCCATGGATGCGCAGAAGCCCATGGCGATCGTCACCACGTCGTTCTTGATGTAGTGCATGGTGTCGTACACGGCCATTCCCGCAGTGACCGAACCACCAGGAGAGTTGATGTAGAGGTAGATGTCTTCACTGGATTCCGCGGCGAGCATCAGCAACTGTGCCGTGAGCTTGTTCGCGATGTCGTCATCGACTTCCTTGCCGAGGAAGACGATGCGGTCGCCCAGGAGTCGACTGAATACCTGGTCACCCATTGCCATGCCGCTCATGCCGCTCTCGCCCCGCGGCATGCGGGAGGCAGACGAATATTCGCGCGCTAAGGTCACTGAACCCCCAGAGATAATGGAGGCGGCGCTCGTGGCAGCCGCCCGGCGTCTTTCCCTTCCTTTGCATCCGCTGTCGCAACATGCCGAATACGACGGCCTTTTGGCTAACTGCGGATACCCTCCCGACGCTAACACGGCAGCCGGGACGTGTCCTCGATTCGACGGCTACTTCGCTGACAGCAGAGGACCGTCAGGCGGCGGACTCGACGGTGTCCCGGAATCGAGTGATGGCTGAAATGTATTGTTCTCGAAGCTCTGGTTCGTTCACCCCGAGACCCTCCCTGGTGGCCAGACACAGAGGACACCTTTCTTTCCGTGGTGCCGGTTGCGATGCACGTCGAACGCGGCTTGGCGCTGTCCGCCGGCGGACAGACCCGGGACAGTGTGGGGTGGGCCCGCGCCTTGCAGATGAGGCGGTTCGCCTCCCACGCCTCGCGGTAGTTGGCGAAATGGGACCCGATGATCCGCTGCAGCGACATCCACAGGTAGCGGTTGTCGTACTCGTGCGTGTAACCGGTGGTGGACGCGCAGGTCACCACGGTGCCGCCCCGCCGGGGTCACGTAGACGGAGGCTCCACGGCTGCCGAAATGTCGCCACCCGCGCGGGCTTTGCGTCCCGTCCACGTTCCGAACCGGTAGCTCTCGGCGCTGCGGTCGATCACCGCGTCCGCGCCCATCGTGCGGCACAGGTCCGCCTTCACCCGGTCGGACACCACGCAGACCGGTCGGGCGCCGCCGGCCAGGGCGAGTCGGGTCGAGCAGGGTGTCGTCGTCGTGGCCGTCCGCGGACTCCGGTTCCACGGACAGGCAGTGCGCGACGGCCTTGTCGCCGGGCCGCCAGGCGCGCACGCCCGGTCCAGTGCGCAGCACGAATCCCGCCAGGTCGGACCCGATGACGTGGTACGGCAGATGGTGGCGACGCGCGCCAGCGGCGAAGTCCGGCCGTAACGCTTGAGGAAGGCGAACGTGGGCACCGGCTCGCGCGACTGTCCAGACCCGCGAAGAGTTCGGTCTCATCCTTGTACAGGGCGATGGCACGGCACGACTGGGGAACTGGCAGTGCGGCGAAGTCATCCGGATCCGCTGCCTCGGTGACGGCGGCCGATAACTCGTTCATGGAGGCTCCTGCGGGCAGGGCGTTCCCCATGGGCAGGAACCGGTCGACCGGTCCGCTTGCAGGTTCTTCCCCGACCGTGCGCGCATTCCGCTACGGCCGCTCGGAAAAAGTCGGTGGATTCTATGCCGAATTTCTGGATGGCGCCCAACATACCGGGCAGATTTCGTCACCGCCGAACGGCCGCCGACTCCGGGAGCTGAGGGCAATCCGTGACAGCGTCCATTCCTTTGACAGCCTATCAGCGAGATATCTGGGTGGCGCACGAGCTGTTTCCCAGCAGTCCGCAGTTCGCGATCCACCTGAGTCAGCGATTTCTCGGGGAAATTGACCACGAGCTCTTGCTCACCGCGGTGCGGCATACCGTGCGAGCCAACGACGCTTTTCGGCTGCGGTTTGCGGAGCAGGACGGCATTCCGTACCAACGGACCGACGGGTCACCGCCCGACGTCGAGGTGCTGAACTTCTCCGGCGACGCGGATCCCGAGACCAGCTCCCTTCCCGGACGACCGGACGTGGCATGCTCTGTTCGCCGCCCAGGCGGCACGTACCCCGGCGCGCCGAGCGGCTCGCGGCGGCGCTGCGCGCCGACGGAGCGGCCCCGGGTGACCGAGTCGCCGTGCTCCTCGAACGGTCGCGGCACACCGTGGTCTCCGTCCTGGCCGTGTTGAAGGCGGGCGCCGCCCATGTGCCCGTCGAGGTCGGCTGTCCGGTCGCACGGATCGCCTACGTGCTTCAGGACAGCGGAGCCCGCACGGTGCTGACGGACCGCTGCCGGCCTGGCTCGACCGCGTGGCCCGCTGGCTCAACGAGGCCTACGCCTGGACTCCCCAGCAGGTCATCCCGCCGTGCTGGACGAAGCGCGACAGTCTCTTCCACGAGATCACGGCCTTCGCCTTCGCCCGGATCGACGCGAACGCCGATGCCGGGTCGGTGATCGCCTGGCACGAGTAGTACGCCCGCTTCGTGACCCGGCTGGACAACACGCTCGGCAAGTTCGGCGGCGAGTGCCGCGTGGGCAAGCACGAGGACCGTCGGCGACGACACATCACAAGCTCAGGCAGGCAGTCCCAGCTCTCGGGCGATCAGCATCCGCTGCACCTCGCTCGTCCCCTCCCCGATCTCCAGAATCTTGGAATCCCGCCACATCCGCGCCACCGGATACTCGTTCATGAAGCCGTACCCACCGTGGATCTGCGTCGCCTCACGCGCGTTGTCCACGGCCACCGTGGAGGAGTACAGCTTTGCCATCGCCGCCTCCTTCTTGAATGGCTTCCCCAGCACCAGCCGCGACGCCGCATCGCGCCAACCGATCCGGGCCATGTGCGCCCGCGTCTCCATGTCCGCGATCTTGAACTGGATCGCCTGGCGGTCACCGATCGGGCGGCCGAAGGCGCGCCGCTCCCTGGCGTACTTCACCGACTCGTCCACACAGCCCTGCGCCAGACCGGTGGCCAGCGCGGCGATCGCCACCCGGCCCTCGTCCAGGATGCGCAGAAACTGCGCGTAGCCGCGGCCCTCCTCGCCCAACAGGTTCTCGCCCGGTACCCGCACGTCGGAGAAGGCCAGCTCGCGGGTGTCCGAGGCGTTCCAGCCGACCTTGGAGTACGGGGCTTCTACGGTGAAGCCGGGCGTCCCCGACGGCACGATGATCGAGGAGATCAGCGGGCGCCCGTCCGGCTTGCGGCCGGTCACCGCGGTCACCGACACCAGGCCCGTGATGTCCGTACCGGAGTTGGTGATGAAGCACTTGGAGCCGTTGATCACCCACTCGCCGGTCGCCTCGTCGCGCACCGCCGTCGTCCGGGTGCCGCCCGCGTCCGAACCGGCCTCCGGCTCGGTCAGGCCGAACGCGCCGAGCAGCTCGCCCGCGCACAGCTGGGGCAGCCACTGCCGCTTCTGTTCCTCGGTGCCGAACCGGTACACCGGCATGGCGCCCAGCGAGACGCCCGCCTCCAGGGTGATGGCCACCGAGGAGTCCACCCGAGCCAACTCCTCCAGGACGATCCCGAACGCGAGGTAGTCGCCGCCCATGCCGCCGTACTCCTCGGGGAAGGGCAGCCCGAACAGGCCCATCCGCCCCATCTCGCGCACGATCTCGTACGGGAACTCGTGACGCTCGTACAAGTCGCCGATCTTGGGGGCCACAACGTCGTGCGCGAACTCCTCCACAGTGCGACGCAGTTCCTCGTGCTCGAGGGTGAGGCGGTGGTCCATGGTGATCATTGATCCTTAGGCGAGAGGGTTTCGTACGCGGGGACGATGGGGTGGCGCCGGCCCGTCCGAGGGGTCAGGCCCGTCACTTTCCGGTCAGTCGCGATGTCCGGTCAGTCGCGATGTGGCCTCGCGCATCACGTCCGCCGGCTTGCAAAAGGAGAAGCGCACGAGCCTGTCCGTGTCCGCGTTCCGCGCGCTGTACCGGAACGCGGAACACGCAATGGCCGTCACACCCTCACTCGTCGCGCGATTCCCGATGAAGGCGACGGTCAGGGAGTCCTCGCCGAGCCGGGGCGCCGCCATGGCCGCGCCGACGCCGTGCAGGGCGTGCGTGCCGATGGGGATGGACATCGCCGCGCAGGCGTGCCGCGGCCGCGGGCGGGCACGCGTATGCCCACCCGCGGGTCGGCCATCAGCGGTCATGGGGTGTGGTCAGCCCAGTGGGGGCCAGGTGAGAACCGCTTCGTTCTGGCTGGTGAGCTTGGACAGCGGCGTGAACCGAAAGTAGAGGTCGCGCGCCAGGGCGGGCCAGAAGCCCTCCAGTTGCTCGGTCTCGCTCAGCGCACGGGCCGCGGCGACCAGTCCCTCCGTCCGCGGCCTGCGCTCGTCCTCGTAGCCGCGCAGCGCCGCGACCGGGTCCGCTGTCGCGCGCAGGTGCTGGGCGAGGACGACGGCGTCCTCGATGGCCAGCGCCGCCCCCTGGCCCAGGCTCACGAGCATCGGGTGGGCCGCGTCGCCGAGCAGGGTCGTGCGTCCGGTGCCCCACCGCTGGAGGAACGGGCGGTCCTGGGCGGTGATGCGGACGATCGATTCCTCGGGGGTGGTACGGATCGCCTCCCGCACCTCGTCGGCCCAGCCCGCGAAGAGGCCCGCGAGCCCCTCCTTGCCGCGCCGCAGGTGTCCGGAGGCACCCGGGGGCACGTTCTTCGTCGCCCACCAGTAGGCGCGGCCGTGCCCGATGTCGGCAAGGCCGAAGCGCTGGCCCCTCCCCCAGTAGTGCGCCGCGTAGCCCTTGCTCATCCGCGGGTGGGTGAAAGGCACCGTGGCCAGCCAGCACGCGTAGTTGCCGGGCCGCGGTTCGTCGGCGCCCGCCACCTGCCTGCGGATCGCCGAGTTGAAGCCGTCCGCCCCAATCACGATGTCGCCCGAGGCGGTCCTGCCGTCCTCGAAGGTGACCTCGACCCCGTCCTCGCCGCTGACGAACTCCGCTGCCGCGGCACCGAGTTCGATGACGCTCCCGTCCCCGAGGGCGTCCAGCAGCGTCTGCTGGAGATCGGCCCGGTGGACGGCGTAGTTCGACGCCCCCAGCCGGTCCGAGACTTCCCGGAACGGAAGCGCCCGGATCGGACGGCCCCGCCGGGTGAGGAACTTGAGCTCGTCGAACACCGCACCACGCTTCTCCAGGCCCGGGGCGATGTCGATGTCGAGGCTGCGCAGCGCCAGGACCGCGTTGCACATCAGCGACACCGCCGTGGTACCCGGCCGCAGCTCGGGAGCCCGCTCGAAGACCTGTACCTCGACGCCCACACGGCGCAGCGCCGCGGCGGCGGCGAGGCCGCCGACGCCCGCTCCGATGATGAGGGCCTTGCGCGGGGGGGACTGCGTCATTTCCCACTCCTCTCCGACAGTCGTCGGCCCGGTCGGCCGGCCACCGCCTGTGCCACCTTCTCGGCAACGACGTTCACGTGCGGTTCCTCCAGGAGCACCAGGTGGTCACCGGGGACGTCGACCACCTGGAGCCGGCCCGTGGTCAGGTCGCCCCAGCCGTTGGTGGGGTCCGCATGCAGGCTCTGTGCTGCTCCGTGCATCGGCTGGAGGATCTCCGGCAGCTCCGAGGTCGCGCGCAGCAGCACCACGTCCTCGTCGCCCGGTTCGGGCTGGTAGGTGAGGATCGCCCGCCAGTGCGCCTTGAACATCTGGAACAGGCGCCGCACGGTGGTGCGCGAGCTGCCTGCGGGCAGGACGCCCGCCTGCGTGGCGTGTTCGACGATGAAGTCGAACTTCGCCTCCTCCTCCAGACCGTCCGGCAGCGAGACCACCGGTGCGGTGCCACCGCGCTCCATCCACAGCAGCTCCCAGAAGAACCACTCCAGCAGCGAGTGGTCGGCGATGTCGGGCCGCTCCCCCTGCTTGACAGCGATCGGGTCGATCAGCACGGTGCCGTGCAGGGCGCCCGGGTCACTGCGGCGCAGCTGGCCCGCCATCTCGAAGGCGATGAAGCCGCCGAAGGACCATCCTCCGATCACGTACGGCCCTTCGGGACACGCGCGCCGCACGGCCTCCAGGTAGCCCGCTGCCATCTCCGGGATCGAACTGAGCGGCTCCGTGCCCGGCACGGTCCCCCACGCCTGAAGCGCGTAGACCGGCTGGTCCTGCGGTAGGTGACGGGCGAGGCGTACGTAGCACAGCACGTGGCCGCCCAGCGGATGGACCAGGATCAGCGGCGGCTTGTCCCCCTCGGTGCGGATCGGCACGACCGGGTCGAACCGGGCGGCCGCGTCGCCGCCCCGCAGGCGTTGGGCCAGCCCGGCGACGGTCGGGGCGGCGACGAACGCCGAGAGCGGAACGCCGACGCCGTAGCGCTTCTCGATCGTCATCACCAGCCGCATCGCGGTCAGTGAGGTGCCCCCGATGTCGAAGAAGTTGTCCCGCACGCCCACCGCGGGCAGTTCGAGCAGTTCCGCCAGGATGCCCACCAGCGCCCTCTCGTGCTCGTCGGCGGGTTCGGTCGCGTCCGACGACGGCGCGGCCAGCGGCATGCGGCGCAGCAGCGCGTCGTCCCGCTTGCCGCTGGGCGTCAGGGGCAGGCTCGCCAGCCATTCCAGGTGCGAGGGCATCATGTAGTCCGGCAGCACCGCCCGCAACCGGCTGCGCACCTCGTCCAGGTCCACGGCCTCGGGGTCGCCGACGAGGAACGCCGCGAGGAACGCGTCGCCGCCCTCCCGGCGCCGCGACACCACCGCCGCCTCGCGGATACCGGACGCGGACTGCTCCTCGGCGAGCTTGGCGATGGCCAGTTCGACCTCGGCCGGCTCGACGCGGAAGCCACGCACCTTCACCTGGGAGTCGGCGCGGCCCAGCCATGCGAGGTTGCCGTCGGGCATGACCCTGGCGAGGTCGCCCGTGCGGTAGAGGCGGGCGCCCGGCTCTCCGAACGGGTGCGGTACGAACCGCTGCTCGGTCAGGTCGGGCCGGTTGCGGTAGCCGTGGGCCAGGCACACCCCGCCGACGTAGATCTCTCCCTTGGCGCCCGCCGGGACCGGCCGCATGAGGCCGTCGAGCAGGTGCAGCTCGATGCCGTCCACGGGGACGCCGACGGGCGGCAGGTCGGGGAAGCGGGCCGGGTCACCGGTCATGGTGTGGTGGGTCAGCAGGTGGGTCTCGGTGGGCCCGTACTGGTTCTCCAGTACGGTGTCCGGCCGCGCGGCACAGAACTGGCGGATCTCGTCGGTGATCCTCAGCTGCTCACCGGAGGAGATGACCACCCGCAGGGCACCCGGGCGGATGCCCAGCGCCTGGGACGTCTCCGCGAGCTGCTGGAGCGCCACGTAGGGCATGAAGACGCGCTCCACCTCCTCGCGGTCCAGGAGCCGCAGCAGGGCCGGCATGTCCCGCCGCTCGTCCTCGGCGAGCAGTTGCAGGGTGCCGCCGCCGCACAGCGTGGAGAAGATCTCCTGGAACGCCACGTCGAAGCTCAGGGGTGCGAACTGAAGGGTCTTGCCGCCCGCCGCGCCGCTGGCCGAGGGCACCTGCCACCGCATGTAGTTGGCGAGCACCCGGTGCGGGAGTTCGACGCCCTTGGGCTCGCCGCTGGACCCGGAGGTGAACAGCAGGTAGGCGACGGTCTCGCCGGTGATCTCCGGCAGTTCCGCGACACCTGCCGGGTCGGGTTCCGTCTCCAGCAGCTCATCCACGTACAGCAGTCGCAAGGGGTCGTCGAAGAGCGGTACGTGCGTCTCGTTGGTGACGATCCACAGCGGGTCGGCCTGGGCGATCATCGCCGCAAGCCTGGCAGGCGGGTAGCCGGCGTCGAGGGGGACGCAGGTGGCTCCGGCCTTCCCGACCCCCAGTACGGTGGCCAGTGTCTCGGGCGAACGGTCCATGGCGATGCCGATGGCGGTGCCGGTGCGCACTCCCGCTTCGATCAGGGCGTGGGCTATCCGGTTCGCGGCGGCGTCGAGCTGGGCGTACGTCCAGCGGCGCGCGCCGCAGCTGACGGCCACCGCCTCGGGCGTGCGGGCGACGTGCTCGCCGATCAGACGGATGACGTGCGCGGGCGCGTCGGCCCCGCTGCCCGCGCCGGGGACGGTCCGCGGCGCGGCCTGCGCAAGCCCGTCGCTCAGGAAGGCGAAGTCCACGTCCGCTTCGGGGTGCTCGATGATCCGCTGGAGGACGGCCACGTACGTCTGTCCGATGCTCTCCACCTGGGAGCGCGAGAACGTGCGTCCGTCGCAGTCGATCCGCAGCCACAGGCGTTCGTCCACCGGGTCGACCACGGCGTTGACCAGGAGCTTGAAGTTCGTCTCCTCCCAGGTCCTGAAGTCGGTCAGCTTCATGCCGGTGCCCTCGAACAGCGAGGTGAGCACGTGCGGATGGACGTAGTTGAAGGCGGTGTCGAAGACGGCGTTCCCGCCGCGGTCCTCCTGGATCGCGCTCAGCGGATAGCGGCGGTGGGGATGGCCGGCCCGCTCCTGTTCGTACACCTCGCGCGCTGAGTCCAGCCAGGACCGCGGCTGAACGTTCAGCCGCAGCGGCAACGTCTCCAGGAACAGTCCGGTGATCCGTTCGGCGTCGGCCTGCTCCGGCCGTCCGCCGGTGACAAGCCCGGTCGTGATGTCGTGCGTGTCGGAGAACAGCCGCAGCGTCAGGCAGTGCGCCGCGAGCAGCAGGGACTTGACCGGCAGGTGGTGGGTGCGTGCCAGACGGCCCACCCGGTCGGCCAGGCCGTCCGGAAGCTCCAGCCGGTGCACGATGAGCTCCGTGTCGCCCACGGGCTCGTACGGCCTGAGACCGTCGATCTGAGCCAGTTCGGCACCATCGAGCAGCCGCTGCCAGTACCGCTTGCTCTCCTCGGAGGCCAGGGCCCTGCGCTCCTCGCGCACGTACAGGGCCGGCGAGGGCAGTGCCTGCGCCGGGACGGCGGCGACGGGCTGCCCGGCGTGGTGGAGGAAGTCCTGGAGCAGTTCGCGCACCAGCGTGGCCACGCTCCAGCCGTCCAGGATCGCGTGGTGGAAGCTGAACACCAGCTCCAGGGAGTCGCGCAGGACGTGCATGCGGAACAGGTACAGCGGCGGCCGGTCCAGACGGTACTCGTGGTACCGCCGTTCCTGGACGTGCCGGTCCAGCTCGTCCTGCGCCTCCTGCTCGCCCAGACCGCGCAGGTCCGCGATCTGCAGCCCGCCGTCGGCCTCCCGGTACACGAGCTGGAGCGGCTCGGAGTAGCCGCCGAGGTCGAAGGCGGAGCGCAGCACCGGGTGCCGCCGGACCAGCCCGTCGAAGGCGCGACGCAGCGCCTGCTCGTCCCACGGCGACTTCAGCGAGTAGCGGAAGACGTCGTGGTAGACGGCCGACCTCTCGTGCTCCCCGCTGTGGTACAGCAGGCCCAGGTGCAGCCGGGTGGCCGGGTAGGCGTCCTCGAGGCCGGTCAGCCGTGCCCGGTCGACTCCCGGGACCAGGGCGAACGGTTCCAGCGGTGTGTCCGTCCCGTCCTGCGACACGGTCGTCGCGACCGCGGCGAGCGCGGCGACCGTGGGGTTGCGGACCATGTCGGCCAGGGTGAAGTGGACGCCCGCACGCCGTGCCTCCGCCTGGATGCGGAGCATCTGGATCGAGTCCCCGCCCAGGGAGTAGTAGTCCTGGTCGGCCCCGATCGGGTCGGTCCCCAGGACCGCCGCCCAGGCCGCCGCCACCTTGACCTCGATCTCGGTGGACGGCGCCCGCAACCCGGCGCCCGTCTCCACCGCGGGGGCGGGCAGCTGCCGCCGGTCAGCCTTGCCGTTCGCCGTGAGCGGTATCCGGTCGATCCGCACGAAGTACGCAGGGATCATGAACTGCGGCAGAGTTTCGAGGAGTTGGGCGCGCAACCGGGCCGCCCCCACTTCTTCGTCGGCCACGTAGTAGCCCACCAGGTGCACGCCGCGGCCCGGCTCGGTCCGGTCCACGACGAGGGCGTCCCGGACGCCCGGACAGTTCGCCAGGCGATTGCGCACCTCGCCCGGTTCGACCCGGTTGCCGCGGATCTTGACCTGGTCGTCAAGGCGCCCCAGGTACTCCAAGGTGCCGTCCGACAGCCAGCGGGCCCGGTCCCCGGTCCGGTACATGCGACCGCCCGGCGTGAACGGGTCCGCCACGAACACGGCGGCGTCCAGCTCGGGCCGGTCCAGGTAGCCGCGCGCCACGCCGACGCCCGCGATGCACAGCTCGCCGGCCACACCTGCGGGCTGGAGGTGCCCGTGCGCGCCGACCACGTACAGCCGGATGTTGTCGATCGGCCGCCCGATCGGCACCCGGCCCACTTCGCCGTCCGTGCCGTCGGGGCATTCGTAGTAGGTGACGTCGACCGTGGCCTCGGTCGGGCCGTAGAGGTTGACCAGCCGGGGAGCCGCGGCGCCGGCGTCGGCGAACACCTGGTTGAACCGCGCCACATGAGCGGGCGTCAACGCTTCTCCGCTGCAGAACACCTGGCGCAGGGAGGCCGCGTCCGCCACCCGGGCCGGGTTCTCCTCGATCCGGTCGAGGAACGGGCCGAGCATCGACGGCACGAAGTGGGCCACGGTCACGCGGTGCGCCCGCACCGTACCGAGGATGGCTTCGGGGTCGCGTTCCCCCCGGGGCGGCAGCAGCGCCAGGCCGGCCCCGGTGATCGCCCACCAGAACAGCTCCCACACCGACACGTCGAAGGTGGTCGGCGTCTTCTGCAGCAGGACGTCCTCCTCGCCGACCGGGTAGCAGCGCTGCATCCACTCCAGCCGGTTCACCACGGAGCGGTGCTCGACCTGCACGCCCTTGGGCCGTCCTGTGGACCCGGACGTGTAGATGACGTACGCGAGGTCGTGCGGCCCGCCCAGAGCGACGGGTAAGGCGGGTGCGGCGGACGCAGTCGCCTCGAGGCGCAGTACGGGCACGGCGTCGCCCACCGGGGCGGCGGCCACGCTGCTGCCCAGCAGCACCGCGGCGACCCCGCTGTCGGCCAGCACGAACCGGACGCGCTCCTCGGGATGGTCCGGGTCGACCGGGACGTACGCGGCGCCTGCCTTGAGGACGCCCAGGACCGCGGCGACGAGCTGCGGGCCGCGCTCGGCCAGCACGGCGACCCGGTCGCCCGTGCGTACGCCGTCCTCGCGCAGCTGGTGGGCGATGTGGTTGGCCCACCCGTCGAGGCGGGCGAAGGTCAGCGACTGGGCGGGGTCGTCGATGACGACGGCCACCCGGTCGGGAGTCCTCGCCGCCTGCCGCTCGAAGAGCGCGTGGACGGTCGCGTCCTGGCTGAACGCGTTCACCGGGCCGGTGCCCGTCGCGATCAGGGCGGCACGTTCGGCTTCGCCGACCATGGGGATCTGCGACAGCGTCAGGGCCGCCCCCGCGAGAGAGCCCTTGAGGATCGCGTCGATGTGGCCGGCCACCGACTCCACGGGGAAGTCGGCGTCGAACACGTCGACGGCGTAGTCCATGTCGACCAGGACGTCACCGACGTCGTCCAGTTCGTTGACGACCACTGCCAGCACGTCGTCGTCGTGGGCACGCGCCTGCACGACGGTCTCGTACTCCACGCCCTGGACCGCGAGTGGAGTGGGCCAGCGCAGATAGGCGATGGTGGTGTCGAACAGCCGCTTGGGGCCGCTCTCCTGGAGCGGTACGCAGCGCAGCAGGTCGCCCAGGGAGAAGCGCTCGTGGGGCTTGAGCTCCCGGGTCGATGCCTGCACCTCGGCGACGAGCTCGCTCATCGTACGGTCCTCGCCGGCTGTCACCCGCAGCGGCAGGGTGTTCGCGAAGTGGCCTACGGTCTGCTTCTGCGCAGCGGTGGGCCGGTTCAGCAGCGGTACGCCCAGGACGACTTCGTCGCTGCCGTGCACCCGCGACAGGTAGACGGCGAAGGCGCCCGCGACGAACGCGAAGACCGAATGGCCGCGTTCACGGATGCTCTCGATGACAGCGCGTTCGATCAGGAAGCTGTGGCGGGCACTGCTGCGGGAGCCGGCCCGGGCCGAGCGGCGGAAGAGGGTCGGGGAGACACCCCGCAACTTCTTCTGGAAATAGGCCCGGTCATCCGCGTAGTCGTCCGAGGCGCGGTAGCGGCTCTCGTCCTCTGTGAATTCCAGGTACGACGGCACGGACGGCTCTTCGAACCGCCCGGTCCTTCGTATCTGGTCGTATTCGGCGCGGACTTGGGACATGAAGAGGTTCAGGCCCCAGGCGTCCGCGACGATGTGGTGCACCTTGACGTAGGAATGAAAGACTCCCTCGCCCTCCTTGAGGACCGCGAGCGTGAACAGCCGGCTGCGTTCCACCTCGAAAGGCACGTCGAACGCGTCTTTGATCCACGCCTCGCAGGAATCCCGCGGCGATGGGGCGTCGGAAAGGTCGATCGTCGGGATGTCGTAAGCTTCCTCCTCGGCCCACTGGCGTGGAGTTCCCTCCTCCGGGTCGATCCGGATCCGGAACGCATCGTTGCGGTCGACCGCACGGCGCAGGCACGCCTTGAGGAGGTCGACGTCCACGTCACCGGTGAACCGGTCGGTGATGAAGCAGTTGAACTGCGGGAGATCTGGAAAGATAGAGTTCGCAGCCCAAATATCCTGCTGGTAGGCCGTGAGGGAGTTACGCTCCCGTCGATTCACGATCGCTCCATTTTCCTCGGCTCTTGCCTGCATTTCCTGAGCTGTTCGGCTTTCTTCTCCGATGCCCTACGCTCACCGTGGCCGACGTCTTACACCCGTATCAGCCGCCGTTCTCCGCGGCGATGGTGCTGCCGTGGTACCAGGGGTTTCCTGCAGCCTCGGATATGAGGTTGCGCGACTTCGTCTCCCGCGCCTTGCCCAGATCGAGAGTGAGGTACTGGACGAACTCCAGAGCGGTGAAGTACTGCCGGATGAAAGTCGACTGGTCGAGTTCGATCTCGGTGACGGTGACCTTTGCGTTCTGCGGGATCGGTGCAGTCAGCAACGACACCAGATTCTTCCGCTTGGCCCGGGTGTATTCGTCCTCTTCCGGGTCAGTGAAGACGAGGATGCTGTGCCTGCGCTCAGGGTCGGTGAGCGTGGCCACCTCGCTGTGGCAGAACTCGTGGAAATAGTTGCGCGTCGCCGGCACCATGGCGATTTCGTTGAAGTGCATCTTGGCCAACTTCAGCAGGCTCTCGTGCCACTTGGGCGAACCGAGCATGATGACGTTGGCGTTCTCGCTGCGCGCGGCGGCGTCCGCGGCCAGGGCACGCAACTCTGGGGTGAAGTCGGTCCGCAGGTCCTCGGCCAGGGAACGGACCTCGGGCCCGTAGTCCTTGTCCAGCAGACCGAGCTGCAGGAACATGTCGACCAGGATCGAGAAGTACTGGCCCACGTGGAACAGCGGGTACTCGCGGTCGGGCTTGCTCAGCGTCCAGCGCGCGATGGACACGCCGTGCTCCTCGCCCAGCTCGCCGAGCCGGCCGCCCGAGGTGAGCAGCAGCACCCGGTCGTGCATGGGGCGCAGCGCGTGGAAGGCACGGACCGGCTCGTTGGAGTGGCCGCTGTACGAACTCAGGATGATGAGCGTGCGCTCGTCCTCGATCACCGCACGCGGAACAAGGTACTCGAAGTCGTAGTCGTTGAAGACATACACTTCGAGGTCGCTGCGGATCGACTTGAAGAACACCTTTATTACGTCCGACACGATGGCCGAGCAGCCCATTCCGCTGAAGACGATGCGCGTGAAGTGACCGTCCTTCAGCCTCTTCAGAAGGTCGGAACAGATGCCTGATATGTCATACTCGTCGAACTTGGTGAACCCTGCGCGATACTCCTGCTCCAGGAACTCCTGGTAGCGCTCAAGGCGTGATCGCATGAGTATTCCTCTTCCTAGGAAGTCAATGGAGTGCCGACGATTCCAGCAGGAGCGAGCGTGCGCCCCGGTTGTGCACCGAGTGCTTCACCACATGAACTGGCCGCCGTCCACAATCAGTTTCTGCCCCGTGATGTACGTGGCCCCCTCGCCCACCAGGAATTCCAGCGCGTCCGCCATCTCGTCGGTGGCACCTATCCGGCGCTGCGGTATCTCATTCAGCAACGCATCCATGTACTCCGGCTCGGCCAAGCGGTAGCGCGTACGCATTTCTTCCGTGTCGATCATTCCCGGAATAAGGCAGTTCACGCGGATACTCGGAGCGAGTTCCATGGCCAGGCACTTGGTGAGATGAAGCATCCCGGCTTTGCTCGAACAGTAGTTGGCGCCGTTCATCCGAGGCCGAATCGCTGTGGTCGCACCGATGTTGACGATGGAACCGCCGCCGGCCTCCAGCATGACCGGGGCGAAGGCCCGCGTCATATAGAACGGGCCGGACAGATTGGTATCCAGGACCCGGCGCCAGTCGGAGTCGGAAATCTCAAGCACCGGACCGTCGATATTGAGACCAGCATTGTTCACCAGGACCTGCGGGACTCCGTGCTCGGTCCGTACGAGTTCAGCGAGTTCGGCGACTTCGTCCGGGTCGGACACATTCGACCGTACGACAGACAGCCCCTTCTCGACCTCTTCCAGAGCAAGATTCGCCGACTCTTCGTCACTGCGATACGTGGCGATCACCCGGAATCCCATCCGGGTCAGACGGTGACTGAAAGCGAGACCAATTCCCTTGGTTCCGCCGGTAACGATGGCAAGCCCGTCAGGCGAATTCACTCAAGCTCCCTTTCTCGGATGCGGCGCCGAGGACACGAACAGGGCACGCCACCTTGCCCCGACACCGAGGAGGCGGGAAGGCGGGTGGGGTGACGACAGGGGTGACGGTGATGCGGTCCGGATCAGGTGTCGGCAGCGCGGGGCGGGCCGCGCTCAGGGCCGTTGCGCGGCCGCGCGCGGAGCCGCACGGATGCGGGCAACTCGCACACACGCGTGCGGCATGGGTGCACGGACATGAGGACCCGAAGGGTGCGTCACAGGGGCGCAGGGCCCCGTCGAAGTGATCCGGCCGCGCCCTGACGGGCGGGCCGATCCGTCAGACGGTCGGAGTTGCCCGCCTGACGAATCGGCAGGGCGGCATGGAACGGACCGGACTCACCGGGCGATGGGCTTGCGGGCACGCAGGATGACGTCGAAGCGGCCCGGGTACTGGCGGTCCATCGGCTCGAAGCCCGCTTCGGTGTACCACTGCTCGAATTCCTGCGCCGTGTAGATACGGCCCTCGGGTGACGCGATCGTCTGGACGTACCCCGCCATGAACGCGGCGTGGGCGGGCCCGGTCTCGTCGTCGTCCTGGGCACACGCGACGATCACCATGTGTCCGCCCGGCTCCAGCGCGCGGTACGTCTTCGCGAAGAGGTCGCGGACCTGATCGGGCGACCAGATTTCAAGGAACCGGGAGTAGACGACGCAGTCGTGGGACGAGGGGAACTCATCCTTCCAGATGTCGGTCCCGACCGCCTTGATGCGCTCGGAGAGGCCCGCCTCGGCGATGCGGGCGGCGGCCATCTCCGCCACGTTGGGCAGTTCGAGGATGGTTGCCTGAAGATGCGGCCAGCGCTGCGCGAAACCGATGGAGTTGGTCCCGGTGCCTCCGCCGACGTCGAGCACCTTCTTGTACGACGAGAAGTCCACGGCGTTGACGAGGTCCTCGACCACCGAGCGACTCTGGTGTTCCATCATGGCCGTGAAGACCTGCTCCAGGTTCTTGTCCTCGCCGAGGAGCTCGTAGAGCGTGGTCGCCGGGGAGTCGGCGAGGAGTTCGCGATGCAGCCCCTCGTTCTCGTTGTTCACCAGCGACTCGTGGAGCCAGCCCATCGGCTGGTACAGCATCTCGTGGGTGTAGCGGACGATCACCGGCATGAACGCGTCCTGATCGCCGGCCAGCAGGTCGGTGGCCGCGGTGTTGTGATAGCCGTTGCCCTCCTTGCGTACGAGGTCGAACGCACAGCACCCGAGGAGCAGCACGTGTCCGGCACGTTCCTGCAACCCGAGCTCGGCGGTGATCTCGTCAAGGCTGCTGCCCGGCCGGGTCTTGAGCAGAGTGAAGAGTTCAAGACGCAGAGCGGCGTGCATGAACGGGAACCTGAAGCTGGTGTACACCAGCTTCCACAGCTCGTCCAAGGCCGTCTCCGAAGATTCCTTCATAGTTTGCCCTCCACATTTCTTACAGGTCGCGAGCAATCGCTTTCGGCCATGGAGTAGTCAAGTTCCACAACGTCCAGATTTCTCCGGTTGATGCTCAATGCGGAATAGACATACCTCGACACTCCCAGCACCCGACGTCGGGTCTTCGAAGTTGCGCGGCAGGGCGTGGTCACGTCAGGGCGACGGCTGGTCGTCCTGACTGCTTCCGGCCCCGGCCCTGCGGGGCCCGCAGCAGTGCCGCGACGGCGGCTTTCGCCGGTCGACCGGCAGCGTGCACCGCATAACTTCGAGGACCCGAAGTCGGAACACAGGTCACGCGATGCTGCAGCCGTTCGCCCCAGCTCGGCGCTACACAGACGGGGCCCACCCCGTGGAACGACATCGACATGAATGGAAGGTTTCGCGACGACCGCTCACGTAGTTGACGCTCCCAACCACAGACTCAACTTCAAACGCAGCAATCACACAAGAGAACGCAGGACTCCCGCCTCCGTCGGTGGCGCGAATCGCGCGATGAGCGACCACGTACCCCCTGTTCAGCGAGGTCCGACTGTCCGGAACGGGCCGAATTCCGATTCGATTCTGTCTGAAATTATCTCGCGCCCGAAGGTCCGATGCCGTGTCCTGCAGAACGGTGTAGCGACATGATCTTACTGATCGCCCTCCCACAACCCCCCGGAGTGCTCACCTTTATTTTCGCGTCAGAGGTACTTCTTTCCGTGCAACCAAAAAAGGCCCTGGACAGGTCCCATCGTTGCAGGTCAGAGCATTTCTCGTGTCATGAAAGCCCGAGGTTGGCAAGGGGAGCGGTGTTGTGCGGGTGGGGGTGCGAGATTAGAGTGAACGGCCGTGCTCGGAGTGGTCGGCGGGGGCCGATACCCCGGGCCTGAGGGAAGGGAATTCCGTCGTGACCGAGACCGAGAAAGCCGCCGCCGATCCCGCGATAGCCGACAGAACCGACCGGCCCGACAGCCCCGGCGGGATCGAGGTGCTCGCCTCGCTCAGCCCCGACTTCACCGCCGACCCGTACGTGGCCTACGCGCGGCTGCGCGAGCGCGGTCCGGTGCACCAGGTCGTCACACCCGACAGGGGCCGGGTGTGGCTCGTGGTCGGGTACGAGGCCGCGCGCGAGGCCTTCACCTCCCCGCAGCTCAGCCGGGACTGGCAGCGCGAGTGGCGGCAGACCGGCTGGAGCCCGCCGTACGCCCTGAACATGCTCGGCAACTCCAACATGCTGATGAGCGACCCGCCTCACCACACCCGGCTGCGGAAGCTGGTGGCGCAAGAGTTCACGGCCCGGCGGGTCGAGGGGATGCGGGGCCGCATCGAGGAGATCACCGACGAGCTGCTGGACCGCATGACGGCGGACGGAGCGCGCCGCGCCGACCTCATCGACGCGTTCGCCTCCCCGCTCCCCATGATCGTCATCTCCGAACTGCTCGGCGTCCCCGGCCTGGACCGCGCCGCCTTCCATGCCTGGTCCAACGAGACCCTCGCGCCCACCAGCCCCGAGGCGGAGAAGAAGGCGTACGAGCAGGTCATGCCGTATCTCACGGGACTCATCGCCGCCAAGCGCGAGAGCCCCGGGGAGGACCTGCTCAGCGCCCTCGTCCACACGGTCGACGAGGGCGGCGACCGGCTCACCGAGGACGAGCTGGTCTCGTTGGCCTTCCTGCTGCTCGTCGCCGGGCACGAGACGACGGTCAACACGATCGGCAACGCGGTGCGCGCGCTCTTCGCGCACCCCGAGCAGCTGGCGGCCGTACGGGCCGATCCGGCGGGGCTGGCGGCGGGGGTGGTGGAGGAGACGCTGCGCTACGACGGTCCGGTGGAGACCACCACGCCGCGCATCGCCCTGGAGGAGACCGAGATCGGCGGCGTACGGGTGCCGCGCGGTGCCATCGTGCTGATCGCCATGGCCGGCGCGGACCGCGACCCGGCGCGCTTCCCCGATCCGGAACGCTTCGACGTACGACGGCGCGAGGCCCGGGGCCATCTCTCCTTCGGACACGGGATCCACTTCTGCCTGGGCGCCCCCCTCGCCCGTCTCGAGGGCGAGGTGGCGCTGCGCGCACTGGTGGAGCGCTGCCCGGATCTGACGGCGGACGGGGAGCCGGGGGAGTGGCTCCCCGGCATGCTGATCCGGGGGAGGCGGGAGCTGCCGGTGCGGTGGTGATACGTCCGCCGCGGGCGGGCTGACGGGCGGATAAGCGGTCGCGGCACGCCGTTCGCGCAGGTCAGCGGGGACTGTCGACCCGGATACGGCCACCCCACCGGCCCACAGGCGATGGTCTGCGAGCGAAGACTGCACTTCAGGCGCACACCAAGATTCCGTGGGCGTCGGCGTGTGGACGCCGGGGGCAGTTGTGCAGTCATTACAGTCCGTCTGCATGACGACGGTAACGACACGCACGGTCACCTATCCGGCCGACGGCCTGACCATGGTCGGTCACCTTGCGGTCCCGGCTGGTAGCGGTCGTCTGCCTACGGTTCTCATCGGGCCTGAGGGACCAGGGCTGAACGACTTCCAACGGCGCCGGGCCGACGCACTGGCCGAACTCGGCTACGTCGCCCTGGCCTTCGACATCAATGGAGGGCGCTGGTTCACCGACCCCGAAGAGATGCTGGCGCGCACCACCCCGCTGCTCCGCGACCCCCAGCGTATGCGGGACATCGGCCACGCGGCACTCGACGTGCTGCGCGCCGAACCGCGCACCGACCCCGACCGGATCGCCGCCGTCGGATACGGCACCGGAGGTGCGATCGCGCTGGAACTCGGCCGTGATGGCGTCGACCTGCGTGCAATCGGCACGGTCAACGCACTCACCACCGGCCGACCGGGCGAGGCGGCGCGCATCCGGTGCCCGGTGTGGGCCGGGGTCGGGTCGGAGGACCCGATCATGCCGCCGGCGCAGCGCGAGGCGTTCATCGCCGAGATACAGGGCGCGGGTGTCGACTGGCGTCTCGTGCTGTACGGGGGCGCGGTGCACGCCTTCCACCACCCTCCCGTCGACCAGGCGGTGGTCCCCGGAGTCGCCTACCACCCTCGGCACGCCCAGCGCGCCTGGCGCGACGTCGTGGGCCTGCTCGCCGAGTGCCTGCCCGTGGCGGAGTGAGACCTGCGCAACGGAGCCGTGCGGGCGCGCCGGTCGCGAGCGTGTGCGCCTGGGGATCAACGAGACCACCCTGGCGAGCCGGGTCTCCCGTGCCCGTCGGGCAGGGACCGCACCGGCCGGTGGGAGCGACGAGCTGGAGCGTCTGCGGCGGGCCGACCACGGTCTTCGCGGCCCGGGAACTCGAACGCCTGGTGACCCTGACCGACGCCACGCCCGGTTCGCCGAAGCCGCCAAGGCTCGAAGTGGCCCCTCCGGTCTGTCCGCCTACGTCGCCGCGGCGGTCGCCCGTCAGATCGAGCGCGACAACCTCAACGAGCTCATCGCCGTCGCCGAGGCCGAGCACGGCCCCGTCACCGGCGAGGAGATCCAGGACCTGCGTGACCAGCTCCACCAGGCCCGCGACAACCAGGCGGCGGGCGGAGCGAACGCCGCGTGAGCCGCTCCCCCGCCGTCCCCGGCGGCACCCTCGTGCTGGACGGCGAGGGACTGGCCAAGGCCGTCCTTCGCGACCGCACCGTCACCGCTTGGCTCGCCCTGGCCCGCGCCGACGATCTACGGGTGATCACCTTCCGCGGCCACCTTGGTGGAAGTCGTCCACCCGCTGATCAACCGCCCGGCCCTGGAGTGGACCCTTTCGCGCCTCGTGGTCGAACCGGTCACCGAGCTCATCGCCCGCCACGCCGCCGCCCTCCTCGCCGACGCCGGCCTGCACGGCCACAAGTACGCCATCGACGCCATGCTCAGCGCCACCGCCCTTGCCGCCCCCGACCCCGGCCCCGTAACCATCCTCACCTCCGACCCGGAGGACCTCACCGCGCTATGCGGCGGACGCGCCACCGTCATCAAGATCTGATGCGTCCATGGACTGCCTGTCGCTGCTGACGCATCCAGTCGCGCTCGCAGCCGCTCGTCGGCTCCCGTACGTGTAGTGGGCGTAGCGGGTGGCCACAGCCTGGGCGGACGGGGCAGTGGCGCGGGACGGTTGTGACGCGGTGGGCGGTGCGCCGGCCCGCGCCCGTCATGGCCCACGGGCGTCCGAAGACGTACTTGGTGCCGTCGCCGGTGGTGACGGTCCAGTACTCGCCGTTGTCGTCCCCGTTGTCGGCGCCGGCGGAGCGGGTCACCGTGGAGGCGTCGTCGTTCTCCAGCCGCCACTTGCCGGTCGTGCCGTCCTTGACCAGCCGGGACGATGCGCCATTGAGGACCAGCCGGGCGTTGTCGTACTTCCAGCACTCGTCGTGGACGCCGTCGTGGCCGTCCTGGTCGCAGCTGCCGTAGGTGCGCTCGATGTAGGACTCGCTCAGCGCGAGGCCCTCACCGACCGAGGACCCCTGGTTGTTGGTGGTCGCGTTCTGGCCGTCGACGCTCCCTGAGCTGTACGCGAGGGAGAGCTGCGGGGCCGGTCCGGCGGCCGCGGGCGGCACGCTGAAGTCGTACTTCCAGGTGAAGGAGCCGGAGCTGCCGCCCGCCTCCCAGGACGCCGACGGTGACAGGGCGGTGGCCGAGTAGTTGCCATGGCCGTTGGGGGCCTGGCCCGTGCCCGTTGCGGTGGCGGGGCGGTGAGGGCGAGGACGGTCGCCGTGGTGGCGCCGGTTGCGGCCGCGTCGGGGGTGCGGCTCGCGGGGAGGGCGAGCGGGGCGGTGACCGTCTGCTCGCGGGTGCTGTTGCGGGAGGGCAGCGGGGTCTGCTTGCGGCACGCGGCCTCGGCGGAGGTGGTGGTTGCGCAGCCGGGCAGTTGGACCAGGTGCAGTCGCTGCGCCCAGCCGCCGCCGATCGCGCCGGCCAGGTCCCGGTAGTTCACGCGCACTATCTATTTGGGGGGTGAAAGTTGCCGCACTAGTCACTACAGCATTTCGCCAACTCTTGACTCAGGTGCAACAAACGTTCCAAATGAAGCCGTTGCCTCCGCTTGCGCCTGTCTGTTGGCACGACCCTGGGCCAACTCAGTAGCCGATGGCCTCTCGGAGAAGCAGCACGGTGCCTCGCCCCGGCCGGGGTTCCGCGTTGAGCACGAGCAGGCGGTTGACGGCGCTGGGCATCCCGTAGACCGCCTGGGCGCGGGCGTTCTCCAGCGGGAGGGCGTGCTCCTCGACGCGGCGCAGCGCCGTGTTCAGGTCGGGCACCACTTTCTGTGCGCCGACGACCCAGACCGCGTGGGCGGCGCCGCCCGCGTTGGCGGGGAGTTGGCTGCCGCTGCCCGAGGCAAGGACGAGCGAGCCGTTCTCGGTGACCGCGGCGACGCTGTTGACGACGAAGTCGGGGCCGGCAACCAGCCTTCGGATCTCGTCGGCGCCGGTGACACGGTCGATGGCCAGGACGCGCGGCCTGACGGCGTCGTACCGGCCGCCGGCGTTGATGTCCTCGTCGATGCCGGACAGCCGGAGGGTCTCGCTGGCTCCGGTGAGCACGCCGGCGCCCTCGGGAATCAGCTCCTTGATGCGGACGCGCGCGGCCGCCGCGTCGTCGAGGATCTCGACGGCGAAGCCGCCCGCACGCAGCGCGGCGGCTGCCCGCTCCAGTCGTTCGGCCGATGCCGGGTCGGCGAAGGACACGGCCGCAGCCTGGTTGGTTCCGGGGTCCTGTGCCGCGTGGGGTGCCGTGCCCGCCAGCGGGGAGGTGTCGAGGTACCGGACCTCGTACACTCGCTCGGCGAACTTCCAGCCTTCCTCGGTGCGCTGGTAACGGTCGTGGTAGACGGCGTAGTTCAGACCCTGGCGTCCGTCGAGGGTGCGCGCGAGTTCCTGGATGTAGGCGCGGCCGGTCGCGGTGTCGCCGTCGAGCAGGACGGCGCCGGGGTGTGTGTTCTGCACGAAGAAGTCCCACTGGCTCTGCAGCCGCTCTCCCCCGGCACGGATCTCCTCGCGGCCGACCAGTTCGACCGGGATGTTGGGCATGCGCAGGACGCCGTCCGGCGTGAACAGCGCGGCCAGGCGGGGTCGGTCGCGCATCATCGCCGCGTCGGTGAACTCGCCGCGCAGTGCCTCGATCTCGACGCGGTCCGCGATGGCCTGGAAGTCGTTCATCGAAGGTCCTCTTTCCGTCTTGTCGTCGTCCTCACCGGTACGACGACGCAGCCCGTCGGAATGTGAGGCGAAGAGGCGTTGTGCCTGCACCCTGACGATCCTCATCGGCAGGCTGCTCCTCGTGGAACGCCTGGGCGGCCGGTCAGTCGGCCGGGCGTGCCGCCGCGTCGAGGAGGGGGGCGAGTTCCCGGGCCACGGTCGTCAGGGCTCGGACGTCGCGTTCGGCGCGGGCCATCAGGATGGCCCCCTCCAGGGCGCTGATCATGAGGGTGGCGAGCGCACCGGCCCGCTCCTCGGGCACGCCCATGCCGGCCAGGGCCTGGGCCACCGGCCCGGTCCAGGTGGCGAACGCGGCCGCTGCGGCCTCCCGGGTGGAGACGGTGGACTCGGCGCAGTCCACCGTCGCGGCGGCCACCGGGCAGCCGCCCGCGAACCCGGCGGCCTCGTACTCGTCGGTCCACTGCCGCACCATCTCGGCGAACAGTGCGCCGGGCGTCGGCTCGGGCAGCGCGGCGAGAAAGCGCGCCACTCGGTTCCCCGCGTACCGGCCCGCCCAGCCCACCGCCTCGTTGACCAGCTGTTCCTTGCCGCCGGGAAAGTAGTGCTGGAGCGAACCGCGCGGCGCCCCGGCGTGCACGGCCACCTCGCGCATGCCGGTGGAGGCGACTCCGTCGCGCCGGATGAGCTGCGCCGCGCTGAAGACCATCCGCTCCCGCGGCCCTCGTTCGGTCACCGCCATTGTCGACCTCCGCCACCGCGTCACGAGTGCTCCGGCTCTCACCCTATGACCGCCGTCATAAGAAGGACTACTATGACCGCTGTCATAGTCGGTCGGTGGTGAATGCGACGAGTGCGACGGGGGCGACGGCCCGGCCTCGGGCATGAGCCGGACAAGGCGGTGGTGCATCGTGCACGTCGATTCCGGTGCTACCGGTGGTTCCCTCGGTTCCCTCCGTTCCCTCCGTTCGCTCGGCTTCGTCGGGCTCGGGGTCATGGGGCAGCCCATGGCCCTCAACCTCGCCCGCGCCGGGACGCCCCTCGTCGTGTGGAACCGCACCCCCAGCCGGTGCGAGCCCCTGCGCGCGGCCGGAGCCGGGATCGCGGCGAGCCCGGACGAGGTCTTCGACCGGGCCGGGACGGTGCTCCTCATGCTGGCCGACGAGAACGCGATCGACGCGGTGCTGGGGCGCGGCACCCCCGACTTCGCGGCGCGCGTCGCCGGACACACCGTCGTCCACATGGGCACGACCTCGGCCGGGTACTCGGCCGGCCTCCAGGACGACATCCGGGCGGCGGGCGGGAGATACGTGGAGGCTCCGGTCTCCGGGTCCCGCGGGCCGGCCGAGCAGGGCGAGTTGGTGGGCATGCTGGCAGGCGACGACGATGCCGTGGCGGCCGTACGGCCTCTGCTCGCCCCCGTCTGCCGGGAGACGTTCGGCTGTGGTCCGGTGCCGGGCGCGCTGCTGATGAAGTTCTCGGTGAACCTGTTCCTGATCACGCTGGTCACCGGGCTGACCGAGGCGTTCCACTTCGCCGACCGGCACGGGCTCGACCGGCGCCTGCTCCGGGACGTCCTGGACGCGGGCCCGATGGCCAGCGCCGTCTCCCGTGTGAAGGCGACCAAGCTGCTGGCCCGCGACTTCACCGTCCAGGCGGCCGCCGCGGACGTCCTGAAGAACAACCGTCTGATCGCGGAGGCCGCCCGCAAGGCCGACCTGGCCTCCCCGCTCCTCGACGTCTGCCACACCCTCTACGGCGAGACCATCGATCAAGGCCACGGCGGCGAGGACATGGCAGCCGTGCTGCACGCGCTGGAGACCCGGACCGACAGCGCGGCCTCGTCGCTCAGCCCTTCGTCAGGGTGATGTCCTCTTCCCGAGTCGCGTGGAAGCGGGGCAGGGGCAGGCCCCCCGCGGGGCGGAGTTCCATCAGCGTGGCCTCTACATGGGCCGCGCCGGGTTCGAGGTCCTTCCGGGTGGCCTTGCCGGTGTTCTTCCACGTGTGCTCGGCACCGTCGCACACGGCACGGCTGCCGCCGATGCCATACCGGGCGTCGGCGGATTTCCGGCCGACGGAGGAGCTGACGAAGACGGGTCCCGTGTTGCCGACGCAGCGGTAGGTGCCCGAGAGGGTGACGGTGCCGTCGGCGGCGATACGCCCGACCGGGGCGACGGTGACGGACTCCGACGGAGCGGCAGCGGCGGTGGCGGTCGCGGTCGCGGTCGCGGCGAGAGCCGGAACGGCCAGCAGAAGCAGGGCGGCACCGGTGGCCGCGGACAGGGCGGGGCGCAGCGACATGGAAGAACCTCCTGTTGTGGGAGCCTCCACTGGTACCGGGCGGGCGCGCCCGCGGCGGTGATCGTCACTCCTTCGGTGGCGAGTCCGCGCCGGTCGTCGTCGAACGGTCGTGGAGTTGTCCTGGTGCTGTCACGCTTTCGGGCACCCTCTGGCGATGGCTTCGCACCGGGCGCATGGTCTGTCCATGCGGGCCGACCGGACGGCCGACCCCACCGACGTGGAGGTGCGCCATGTGTTCCCACCAGTTTCCCAGCGCTTCTGCCGACACCCACCCCGTGCACGTCGTCGCCGCCCACCCCGAGCAGGGCTGGAACCTGCTCTGCGACGGCACGATCGTCTTCGACGACTTGGGCGAGCTGCTGCCCGACGGCCGGGTCGTGGACCCGCACCGGATGACCGTGACCGTGCCGCCGGCCGCGGAGCGGCTGGCCGTCGCCGCCTGACCCTGATCAGCGCCCGCCCGTCGATCGCGGTCCGCGGGCGCCGGTCACCGGTCCAGTACGGCGAACCCGTCCAGTTCG
The DNA here is from genome assembly GCF_044460385.1 of Streptomyces sp. NPDC050121. Classification (NCBI taxonomy): domain Bacteria; kingdom Bacillati; phylum Actinomycetota; class Actinomycetes; order Kitasatosporales; family Streptomycetaceae; genus Streptomyces; species Streptomyces sp. NPDC050121. The sequence continues at coordinate 45,766 of NZ_JBITJV010000041.1, forward strand.
ACGAGCGCCTGCTCGTCCCAGAGTCGTACGATTCCGACGACCGCCATCGCCGGATAGTCGCTGCCCGCGAACTCCCGCCAGATACGACCCAGTTCAGGCGCGCACTCGCGATACGCGGCGACGTCCGTGACGTAGACCGTGACCCGTGCCAGGTCCGACGCCGTGCCGCCCGCCGCCGCCAACGCGGCCAGCAGGTTCGCCAGCGCTCGCGCGAACTGTTCCGGCAGCGACTCCCCCATGACCTTCCCGTCGGCGTCGAGCGCGGTCTGGCCGGCCAGGAACACGATCCGACCGCCGACGGCGACGACGGCGTGGGAGAAGCCGGTGGGCGGGGAGAGTCCGGGCGGATTGACGCGCTCGACGGTCACCGGGCCTCCAGGTTCGCGCGTCCGGCCCGTTCGGCCTGCTCTGTGTACAACTCCCGGGCGATGATGCCGCGTTGGACCTCGCTGGCACCCTCGTAGATCCGCGGTGCGCGCACCTCCCGGTAGAGGTGCTCGAGCAGATGGCCGCGGCGCAGCGCCCGCGCGCCGTGGAGTTGGACGGCCGTGTCGACGACGTACTGCGCGGTCTCGGTGGCGAGCAGCTTGGCCATCGCGGCCCGCTTGGGGACGTCCGGGGCCGCGTCGTCGTACGCCGTCGCCGCCGCGTGGACCATCAGGCGGGCGGCCTCCGTGCGCAGCGCCATCTCGGCGACCTGGTGGGCGACCGTCTGAAGGTCCATCAACTTGCCGCCGAACGCGTCTCGTTGGGACGTGTGGGAAAGGGTGGCGTCGAGGGCGGCCTGGGCCATGCCGACGGCGAAGGCGCCGACGCTGGGGCGGAACAGGTTGAGGGTGCCCATGGCGACCCGGAACCCGCGGTCGGGCTCGCCGAGCACGTCGTCCGCCGTGACCGGGACGGCGTCGAAGCGGAGGGCGCCGATGGGGTGCGGGGAGAGCATGTCGAGGGCGGAGCCGGTGAGCCCGGGACGGTCGGCGGGGACGAGGAAGGCGGTTACGCCACGGGCGCCGGCGCCGGGAGTCGTGCGGGCGAAGACGGTGTAGAAGTCGGCCTCGGGAGCGTTGGAGATCCAGCACTTCTCACCGGTGAGCCGCCAGCCGCCCGCGCCGTCCCGCCCGGCGGCCAGTGCGAGTGCCGCCGCGTCCGAGCCCGCGCCCGGCTCGCTCAGGGCGAACGCGGCCACCGCGCTGCCGTCGGCGACCCGGGGTAGCCAGCGTTCCCGTTGGGCGGGGGTGCCGTGGGCGTGGACCGGGTGCGCGCCGAGTCCTTGCAGCGCGAGCGCGGTCTCCGCCTCGGTGCAGGCGTAGGCGAGGGACTCGCGCATCAGGCAGAGGTCGACGGCGCCGGAGGTGAACAGAGGGGAGAGCAGCCCGAGTCGGCCGAGTTCGGCGACGAGCGGACGGTTGACGCGGCCCGGCTCGCCCTTCTCGGCAAGGGGGCGCAGTCGGTCGGCCGCCAGCGTACGCAGCTCGGCACACCAGGCGGCTTGCGTCGGTTCGAGCGAGCATGCGGACATCTCCAGTCCCCTCTGCCGTACGAGTGCTGTCCGATCCGTCGGCCCCGGCCGCGTGCGTCTCCTCCGACAGTATCCGACGGTATCGCGGACCGTTGACTGTCGTCACCAAGGCGATACGCTCGATGTGCGAGCCCAGGACGACGCCCGCCCGGGCGGCCCAGCCGGACAGACCGTCCATCCAGGCAAGGGGGGCGCACGCCCATGAACGTCTCGGCCCATGTCGACACCTTCGCCCGCGACCATCTCCCGCCGCCCGGCCACTGGCCCGAGCTCCGCTTCGAGCTGCCCGAGCTGCGCTACCCCGACCGGGTGAACTGCGCCGCCGAACTGCTCGACCACGCCGCCCCGGAGCGGCCCGTCTTCCACACCCCGACCGGGCCGTCCTGGACGTACGGCGAGCTGCGCGCCCGGGTCGACCGGATCGCGCATCTGCTCACCGGCGACCTCGGAGTCGTTCCCGGAAACCGCGTACTGCTGCGCGGTCCCACCACGCCGTGGCTCGCCGCCTGCTGGCTGGCGGTGCTCAAGGCGGGCGCGATCGCGGTCACCGTCCTGGCCCAGCAGCGGCCGCACGAGTTGCGCACCATGTGCGACATCGCCCGGGTGAGGCACGCGCTGTGCGACATCAGGGCCGTCGACGACCTCGCCAAGGCGGAGATACCCGGGCTGCGGATCACGGCCTACGGCGGTGACGCCCCCGACGACCTGTTGAACCGGCCTGCGCCGACCGAGCCGTACCGGGCCGCCGAAACCGCCTCCGACGATGTCGCGCTGATCGCGTTCACCTCCGGCACCACCGGCCGCCCGAAGGGCTGTCTGCACTTCCACCGGGATGTGCTGGCGATCGCCGACACCTTCTCGCGACATGTGCTGAAACCACTTCCCGACGATGTCTTCGCCGGCAGTCCCCCACTCGGCTTCACCTTCGGACTCGGCGGGCTGGTCGTCTTCCCGTTGCGGATCGGCGCCAGTGCGCTGCTGCTGGAACAGGCAAGCCCACGGCACCTGTTGCCGGCGATCGCCGAGCACCGGGTGACCGTGCTGTTCACGGCGCCCACCGCCTACCGCGCGATGCTCGACGACCTCGACGGGCACGACGTCTCGTCGCTGCGGCGCTGTGTGTCCGCCGGCGAGAACCTGCCCGCCGCCACCTGGCGGACCTGGCACGAGCGGACGGGGCTGCGGCTGATCAACGGCATCGGCGCCACCGAGCTGCTGCACATCTTCATCTCGGCGGCCGACGAGCGCATCAGGCCCGGCACGACCGGCGTCCCCGTGCCGGGCTGGCACGCGCGCGTGCAGGACGCGGACGGGACGCCCGTGCCCGACGGCGAGCCCGGCCTGCTCGCCGTGCGCGGCCCGGTCGGCTGCCGCTATCTCGCCGACCCGCGGCAACAGCAGTACGTGCGCGACGGCTGGAACGTCACCGGCGACACCTATGTCCGCGAGGCCGACGGCTACTTCCGGTACGTCGCCCGCGCCGACGACATGATCATCTCGGCCGGGTACAACATCGCGGGACCCGAGGTCGAGGAGGCGCTGCTGCGCCATCCGGACGTGGTCGAGACGGCGGTCGTGGGGCGGCCCGACGAGCGCCGGGGGCAGGTGGTCGTCGCGTTCGTCGTCCTGCGGGAAGGCGCCCGGCGCGACACGGAGGCGCTGCGCGCCTTTGTGGAACAGGAACTGGCTCCGTACAAGTGCCCGCGCGAGTTCGTGTTCCTGGACGCGCTGCCGCGCACCGCGACCGGGAAACTGCAGAGATTCAGACTGCGCGCCGAAGACCGAGGCGGTGACGACACCGATGGTGACCAGCAGTGATGCCGAAGACCTAAGATGATCAACGTGTCCGACCAGCCAGCCCCCCGGTCTCTCATCGTCACGCTCTACGGCGCGTACGGCCGCTTCGCCCCGGGCCCGGTGCCCGTCGCCGAGCTGATCCGGCTGCTCGCCGCGGTCGGCGTCGACGCGCCCTCCGTACGCTCCTCGGTGTCCCGGCTGAAACGGCGCGGGCTGCTGCTGCCGGCCCGTACCGCACAGGGCGCGGCCGGTTACGAACTCTCCGACGAGGCACGGCAGTTGCTCGCCGACGGCGACCGCCGCATCTACGCCACGGCGCCCCCCGTGGACGAGGGGTGGGTGCTGGCGGTGTTCTCGGTGCCGGAGTCGGAGCGGCAGAAGCGTCATGTGCTGCGGTCGCGGCTCGCGGGTCTGGGCTTCGGCACGGCGGCTCCTGGGGTGTGGATCGCCCCGGCGCGGCTGCACGACGAGACCCGGCACACCCTGCGGCGGCTGCGCCTGGACCCGTATGTCGACCTCTTCCGCGGCGAGCACCTCGGCTTCGCGCCGACCGTCGACGCCGTGGCCCGCTGGTGGGACCTGGCGGCCATCGCCAAGGAGCACGAGACGTTCCTCGACCGCCACGCGCGCGTGCTGGAGGCCTGGCAGCAGCGGCCGGACACCCCGCCGCAGGAGGCCTACCGCGACTACCTCCTGGCCCTGGACTCCTGGCGCCACCTGCCCTACACGGATCCCGGCCTGCCCGCGCGCCTGCTGCCGCAGGGCTGGCCGGGCACCCGCTCGGCGGCGGTGTTCCAGGCGCTGCACGAGCGGCTGCGGGACGCAGGGGCGGAGTTCGCCGGGGTCCCCGGCGCCGGCCGTGCGGCCCCCAAGGCACCCGGCGACCTCAACTCGTGAGTGTCAGGCGGGGTTTGGGCGCGTCCGTACGTCCGGTGCGCGGGGGCCGGCTGCCCGCGCGGTAGGGGGCGGGCCAGTCCGCGCCGGGGCCGGCGTAGCCCTGCTCGGCGGCCGCGTGCAGGGTCCAGTCGGGGTCGTAGAGGTGGGGCCGGGCGAGGGCGCAGAGGTCCGTACGGCCCGCCAGGATCAGGGAGTTGACGTCGTCCCAGGAGGAGATGGCGCCGACCGCGATGACCGGGACGCCCGTCTCGTGCCGGATCCGGTCGGCGAACGGTGTCTGGTACGAGCGTCCGAACTCGGGCCGTTCCTCGGCCACCACCTGTCCGGTCGACACGTCGATCGCGTCGACCCCGTGCGCGGCGAAGGCGCGGGCGATCTCGACGGCGTCGTCGGCCGAAGTGCCGCCCGCGGCCCAGTCGGTGGCGGAGATGCGCACGGTCATCGGACGGTCCGCCGGCCAGACCTCGCGGACCGCGTCGAAGACCTCCAGCGGGAAGCGCAGCCGCGCGGCGAGCGAGCCTCCATAGGCGTCCGTGCGACGGTTGGTCAGCGGCGAGAGGAAGCCGGACAGCAAGTAGCCGTGGGCGCAGTGCAGTTCGAGCAGGTCGAAGCCGGAGCGGGCGGCCCGTCCGGCGGCGGCGGTGAACTGTTCGCGCAGATCGGCGAGTTGGGCCCGGCCGAGCGCGCGGGGCGTTTGGCTGTCCGGCTTGTAGGGCAGCGGGGAGGCGGCCACCAGCGGCCAGTTGCCGTCGGGCAGGGGTTCGTCCATGCCCTCCCACATCAGCTTCGTCGAGCCCTTGCGTCCGCTGTGGCCGAGCTGGACCCCGATCGCGGCGCCCAGCGCGTGTGTGTGCACGAAGTCGGTGATCCGCCGCCAGGCGTCGGCCTGCCGGCCGGTGTAGAGGCCGGTGCAGCCAGGGGTGATGCGCCCCTGCGGGGACACGCACACCATCTCGGTCATCACCAGAGCGGCCCCGCCGAGGGCGCGGGCGCCGAGGTGGACGAGGTGGAAGTCACCGGGGACGCCGTCGGTGGCGGAGTACATGTCCATGGGCGAGACGACGACCCGGTTGCGCAGGGTCAGGCCGCGCAGCCGGAACGGGGTGAACATCGGGGGCGTTCCGGGCGGGCAGCCGAACTCCCGCTCCACAGCCTGGGTGAAATGAGGGTCGCGCAGCCGCAGGTTGTCGTGGGTGACGCGACGGCTGCGGGTGAGGAGGTTGAAGGCGAACCTGCGGGGCGGCTGGTCGAGGTAGAGGCCGAGGTTCTCGAACCACTCCAGGCTGGCGCGCGCGGCCCGCTGGGTGGAGGCGACGACGGGCCTGCGCTCCTCCTCGTACGCGGTCAACGCCGAGGGCGGATCGGGGTGTTCGTGCAGACAGGCGGCCAGCGCCAGGGCGTCCTCGACGGCGAGCTTGGTGCCGGAGCCGATGGAGAAGTGGGCGGTGTGGGCGGCGTCGCCCAGCAGGACGAGGTTGCCGTGCGCCCAGCGCTCGTTGACCACCGTACGGAACGTGGTCCAGGTGGAGTTGTTGGACTTCAGGGGGCGTCCGCCGAGCGCGTCCGCGAAGATCTTGGCGCAGTGCTCGACCGATTCCCGCTCGTCGAGTTGGTCGAAACCGGTTGCTCGCCAGACTTCCTCGCGCATCTCGACGATCACGGTCGAGGCGTCGGCCGCATACGGGTAACCGTGCAACTGCATCACGCCGTGCTCGGTCTCGGCGATCTCGAAGCGGAAGGCGTCGAAGGCGAAGTCGGCGGCGAGCCAGATGTAGCGGCAGCGATGGCCTTCCACCTGTGGCCGGAAGACATGGGCGTACGCCTCGCGGGTGGTGCTGTGCACGCCGTCGGCGGCGATGACGAGGTCGTACTCCTCCGTCAGCCGGGCAAGCTGCGGCGCCTGCGTACGGAAACGCAGGTCCACGCCGAGGAAACGGCAGCGCTCGTGCAGGATCTGCAGAAGGCGTCTTCTGCCGAGGGCGGCGAAACCGTGTCCTTGGCAGGTGTGGCGGATGCCTCGGTGGACGATGTCGATGTCGTCCCAGCGGATGAACTCCCGCTGGAGGGCCGTGTAGACCTGCGGGTCGGCGTGTTCGATGCCGCCCAGGGTTTCGTCGGAGAGGACCACTCCGAAGCCGAAGGTGTCGTCGGGGGCGTTGCGTTCCCAGAGGGTTACTTCCCGGGTGGGATCCAGGCGTTTCAGCAGCGCTGCGGCGTAGAGACCGCCGGGGCCTCCGCCGACGATCGCGATGCGTCGCGGGCGGCGGGTGGTCGTCGGCGACTGCCTGCCGTTCGTGGCCGGTCGCGGCCCCGCGGCGGCGGCCGCGGATCCATCGCGGTCCGGCGTCGCCGGGGGCGTTGCCCGCGCGTCGGCTGCCATGTCTACCGGCCCTTCCACTTCGGAGGGCGCCTTTCCTTGAACGCGGCGTGGAACTCCGTGTAGTCCTCGCCGTTCATCAAGAGGGCCTGGGTGGCCGCGTCGAGTTCCACCGCCGTCGCCAGCGGCATGTCCAGCTCGGCCGTCAGCAGGGCCTTCGTCTGCGCGTACGCCAGGGCCGGGCCGTCGGCCAGGCGGCGGGCCAGGGTCTGGGCGGCCTCGTCGGCCCGGCCCTCCTCCGTCAGTTCGCTGATCAGGCCGATCCGTTCGGCCTCGGGGACGCGGACCGGTTCGCCGAGCATGAGCAGGCGGGTGGCGTGGCCGAGGCCGACGACGCGGGGCAGGAGGTAGGCGGCGCCCATGTCGCCGCCGGAGAGGCCGACCCGGGTGAAGAGGAACGCGAAGCGGGCGCTGGGGTCGGCGACCCGGAAGTCCGCGGCCAGGGCGAGGACCGCGCCGGCGCCCGCCGCCACTCCGTGCATGGCCGCGATCACCGGGAACGGGCACTCCCGTACGGCCCGCACGACCTGGCCGGTCATCCGGTTGAAGTCGAGCAGCTGGGCGGCGTCCATGCCGAGGGTGGCGCCGATGATCTCGTCGACGTCCCCGCCGGAGCAGAAACCGCGTCCCTCTCCGGACAGGACCAGGGCGCGGACCGACCGCTCCCGGGACAGTTCGGCGAGCAGGTCGCGCAGGTCGGCGTAGGCGCCGAAGGTGAGGGCGTTGAGTTTCTCGGGACGGGCCAGGGTGACGGTGGCGATGCCGTCGGTGAGCTCGACGCGCAGGTGACGCCAGTCGGAGGTGCGGGCGGCGGAGCCGGTGAAGGGACTCATGAGGCGGCCTCCTCGACAGTCAGCTTCGAAGTTATCACCCTCTCGTGACTGTCGTCATGAGTACGCGATAGACCGTACGGGCAGAATCGAATCGCCGTGTCACCGCACGCCATGTTCCCGTCACACACGTCACCGGTCGTCGATAACGCGGTAACAACGGGATCAGCCGTGCGAGGGGGACCGTTGACCCGGGTAAGCCGCCGATAGCGGGGCCGCGGGTCCCGTACGGCACCCGCCGAGCGCCTCTGTCGGAGGCCGCCGTTACCATTCATAAAGTTGAAAGCAGGACCGCCTGATGTCGATCACGGGAACCTGCGCCATGAACGGACTCGCCTTGCACGAACGCCCCGCCGACTCCGCCGCCTCCTGGCGAATCGCACTGCCGCACTCCGCCGCGGCCGTGCCGGTGGCCCGCGCACTGGTCCGTACGGCGCTGGCCGAGCTGAAGCACGGGGCGGACAGCGACACCGCCGAGCTGCTCACCGCCGAGCTGGTGGCGAACGCCGTGGAGCACACCGCCGGGGACGCCCCGATAGAGCTGGTGGTGGAGCTGCGGCCGACCGGCTGCCAGGTCGAGGTGCATGACCCCGACCCGGTTCCGCCCGGCGATCTCACCCGGCCGTCCGGCGAGGAGCCCGACCCCTGGCAGGAGCACGGGCGGGGGCTGCTGCTGATCCGCGCCCTCAGCTCGTCCTGCGGACACCGGCCCACGGACCAGGGCAAGGCCGTGTGGTTCAGGCTGGCCGCGGTCCCGCAGCAGTGGCGTCCGCGTCCGGCGTGACGCCGCCGCCCCGGACGGCGTAGGGCCAGGTCAGGCCAGGGTTGCCACGAGTACGGCCTTGATGGTGTGCAGCCGGTTCTCCGCCTCGTCGAAGACGACCGAGTACTCCGACTCGAAGACCTCGTCGGTGACTTCCAGCGAGTCGAGGCCGTGACTGTCGTATATGTCCTGGCCGACCCTGGTGCCCAGGTCGTGGAAGGCGGGCAGGCAGTGCAGGAACCTGACGTCCGGGTTGCCGGTGGCCCGCAGGACGTCCATGGTCACGGCGTACGGGGCGAGGGCGGTGATCCGCTCGTCCCAGACCTCCTTGGGCTCACCCATGGAGACCCATACGTCGGTGGCGACGAAGTCGGCGCCCGCCACGCCCTCGGCGAGGTCCTCGGTGAGCAGGATCGTGGCGCCCGAGGCCTCGGCGAGCTCGCGGGCCCGGCCGACGACCTCGTCACCGGGCCAGTACGCCTTGGGCGCGACGATACGGACGTCCATGCCGAGCAGCGCCCCGGTGACCAGGTAGGAGTTGCCCATGTTGAAGCGGGCGTCGCCGAGGTAGGCGAAGGCGATCTGGTTCAGCGGCTTGCTGCTGTGCTCGGTCATGGTGAGCACGTCGGCGAGCATCTGAGTGGGGTGCCAGTCGTCGGTGAGGCCGTTGTAAACGGGGACGCCCGCGTGGGCGGCGAGCTCCTCGACCTTGTGCTGACTGTCGCCGCGGTACTCGATGCCGTCGTACATCCGGCCCAGGACGCGCGCCGTGTCCTTCACCGACTCCTTGTGGCCGATCTGCGAGCCGGCGGGGTCGAGGTACGTGGTCGACGCGCCCTGGTCGGCGGCGGCGACCTCGAACGCGCAACGGGTCCGCGTCGACGTCTTCTCGAAGATCAGCGCGATGTTCTTCCCGCGCAGGTGCTGCGGCTCGGTCCCGGCCTTCTTGGCGGCCTTCAGCTCGGCGGCCAGCTCGATCAGGCCGCGGAACTCCTGCGCCGTGAAGTCCAGCTCCTTGAGGAAGTGGCGGCCGGCGAGGGCGGTCGGGACAGTCGCCATGGGGGCGCTCCAGAGGTACGAGAACAGGACCGTGGAAGTCTATACGATTATTAGCATTTCTATACAGCCTCCTCGGTCCTATACGGCCGCCCGTTCGACCGGACAGCTCATACAGCGCGGCCCACCCCTCCCCCGGCCCAGCTCACTACCCGGGATCTCTATCACTTCGATGCCCTGTTTCCGCAGATGGGTGTTGGTGGTGACGTTGCGCTCGTAAGCGATGACAACGCCCGGTTCCACGGCGAGGACGTTGCAGCCGTCGTCCCACTGCTCACGTTCGGCCGCGTGGACGTCCTGGGTGGCGGTGAGCACCCGGATCTCGCTGAGGCCGAGGGCGGCGGCGATCGCGCGGTGCATGTGCTCCGGAGGGTGGTCGGTGACCTTCAACTCCTTCTCGCCGACGCCCGGTTCGATGGTGTACGAGCGGAGCATGCCGAGGCCCGCGTACTGGGTGAAGATGTCGCCGTCGACCATCGTCATCACCGTGTCGAGGTGCATGAAAGCGCGCCGCTTCGGCATGTCGAGGGCCACGATGGTCTCGGCCGAGCCCGCGGCGAACAGCTTGTGGGCGAGCATCTCGACGGCCTGCGGGGTGGTGCGTTCGCTCATGCCGATCAGCACGGCGCCGTTGCCGATGACGAGGACGTCGCCGCCCTCGATGGTGGACGGGTAGTCGGACTGCCCCTCGGACCAGACGCGGAACGTTTCGCCACGGAAGAGGGGATGGTGCCGGTAGATCGCCTCGAAGTGGACGGTCTCGCGTTGCCGGGCCGGCCAGCGCATGGCGTTGATGGCGACGCCGTCGTAGATCCAGGCGGAGGTGTCGCGGGTGAAGAGGTGGTTGGGGAGGGGGTCGAGGAGGAAGTCGTCGAGGTCCATCACGTGGAAGCGCACGGACGTCGGTTCGGAATGCGCTTCCAGGAACTCCCGCTTGGTCATGCCGCCGACGAGGGCCTCCGCCAGTTCCGGGGCGGGCAGGGTGTCGAAGGCAGCGCGCAGGTGATCGGTGGCGAGCACCCCGTACTCCTTCTCGTCGAAGACGCGGTCCAGGACGAGCGCTCTGGCCGCCGGGATCCCCAGGGCCTCGGTGAGCAGGTCGCCGAAGAGGTGCACGGCGACGCCGCGGTCGCGCAGCACATCGGCGAAGCCGTCGTGCTCGGCGCGCGCCCGGCGCACCCAGAGCACGTCGTCGAAGAGCAGGGTGTCCTTGTTGCTGGGGGTGAGCCTTTTGAGCTCGAGATCCGGCCGGTGCAGGATGACGCGGCGCAGCCGCCCGGCCTCGGAGTCGACATGGAATCCCATGTCTCCATCCTGACCATCGGGGACCGACTTCACCCGCTGCCCGACCGTTTCCGTATCCGCTTTGTTTTCGTCCTCTTGACGACAACTCTTCCTCGCGACTATCGTCGGATTATCGTCGCAGTGACGAAAATTGCGGGAGCGAGGGGGATCACCCATGGCCGACATCACCCGGCGGCTGGGCTGGCGTCATCTGCGGGGCGGGCCCACGGCACACGTCCGCCACCACCGCTCGGGCAAGCTGGTGCACGACGGGCCGGGGCTCAGCTTCTGGTTCCGCTCGCTGACCGCCGCGCTCTCCGAAGTGCCGGTCGACGACCGGGAGTTGGCCATGACCTTCCACGCCCGCACGGTCGACTTCCAGGATGTGGCGGTGCAGGCGACGGTGACCTACCGGGTCAGCGATCCGGCCGTGGCCGCCGCCCGTCTCGACTTCTCCATCGACCCGGACACCGGCGCGTGGCGCGGTGCGCCCCTGGAGCAGCTCGGCACGCTTCTGACGGAGACGGCGCAACAGCACGCGCTGGACGTCCTCGCGCGTACGTCGCTGTCGTCGGCGCTGGTGGACGGTGTGACGGCGGTGCGGGAGCGGGTCGCGGCGGGGTTGGCGGCGGAGCCGCGGCTGCCGGCCACGGGCATCGAGATCGTGGCCGTCCGGGTCGTCGCACTGCGTCCGGAGCCGGAGGTGGAGCGGGCGCTGCGGACCCCGGCGCGCGAGCTGATCCAGCAGGAGGCCGACCGGGCGACGTACGAGCGGCGGGCGGTGGCCGTCGAGCGAGAGCGGACGATCGCCGAGAACGAACTGGCCAGCAGGATCGAACTCGCCCGCCGTGAGGAGCAGTTGGTCGAACAGCGCGGTACGAACACCCGCCGGGAGGCGGAGGAGAACGCGGCCGCGGACAAGGTACGGGCGGAGGCGGAGGCGACGCGCACGGTGCGGCTCGCGGAGGCGGAGGCCGCGCGGTCGGTGAAGCTGGCGGAGGCGGAGGCTGCGAAGCAGGTGCGGTTGGCGGACGCCGAGGCGCAGCGCACGGAGCGGCTGACCCAGGCGGAGGCGACGCGCACGGTGCGGCTCGCGGAGGCGGAGGCCGCGCGGTCGGTGCAGTTGGCCCGTGCCGAGGCCGAGGCGGCGCGCGAGGTCGGCGAGGCGCGGGCCCAGGCCCAGGCGGCCTGGCTGCGGGTGCACGGCGACGTCGATGTGGCGACCCTGCACGCGCTCACCGGGACGCGGCTGGCGGAGAACCTGCCGCACATCGACAGCGTGACGATCTCGCCGGACGTACTGACCGGGCTGCTGTCCAGGCTCGGCGCGGGAGAACGGGAATGAGTCTCGCCCCGCGGGCCGTGCTGGTCCACCGCACCACGGAGTACGAGGAGTTGGTGGCCCGCCATGGCACGCACGGCCAGGCCGCCTTCTTCCTCTCCTCGCGGGGCCGGGAGATCGAGGAGGTCGCCGAACGCCACCGCCGCACCCGGCGGGCGCTGGCGGAGGTAACGGCCGCGATCCCTCTGACGTGGCGTCAAACTCAGGTTGAGCGCGCCGACTTGGACCGGTTCCTGTTCGCCCCCGAGGACGTGGTGGTCGTGGTCGGACAGGACGGTCTGGTGGCGAACGTGGCCAAGTACCTTGCCGGGCAGCCGGTGGTGGGCATCGACACGGACCCCGGCCGCAATCCGGGCGTCCTGGTCCGTCACCGCCCGGAGGACTCCCGGACGCTCCTGCCTTGCGTGCTCGCGCCCGGCACCGGCACGGCCGAGCTGACCATGGTCGAGGCGGTCGCCGACGACACGCAACGGCTGCTGGCCCTCAACGAGATCTACCTGGGCGCCGCTGGCCACCAGACCGCCCGCTACCGCCTGGGCCTCGACGACGACGGGGGTGCCGTCGAGGCCCAGGCCTCCTCCGGAGTGCTGGTGGGCACGGGAACGGGGGCGACCGGCTGGATCCGGTCGGTGTGGCAGGAACGGGACGGCGGCGGTCGCCTACGGCTGCCGGGCCCCACGGAGGACCGCCTGGTGTGGTTCGTACGGGAGGCGTGGCCGTCCCCCGCGACCGGCACCTCCCTGGTCGCCGGCGAACTCGCGGCCGGCGACCGGCTGACCCTCACCGTCGAGTCGGAACGCCTCATCGCCTTCGGTGACGGCATCGAGAGCGACGCGGTGGAGCTGACGTGGGGGCAACGGGTGCGGGTCGGGGTGTGCGGGGAACGGCTGCGGTTGGTGGGGTGAGGGCCCCGCTCACAACCGGGGGTCCACCGGCTCCGACTCCAGGGCCAGCACCCCGAACACCGCCTCGTGAACCCGCCACAGGGGTTCGCCCTCGGCCAGGCGGTCCAGGGACTCCAGGCCGAGGACGTACTCACGGATCGCCAGCGACCGCTTGTGGTTGAGGAACCGGCCGCGCAGCCGGGCGAGGTTGTCGGGGCGGGTGTACTCCGGGCCGTAGATGACCCGGAGGTACTCGCGGCCCCGGCACTTGATGCCGGGCTGGACCAGCCGGCCCTCCTCGTCGCGGGCGAGCGCGGCGAGCGGCTTGACGACCATGCCCTCGCCGCCCCGGCCCGTCATCTCCAGCCACCAGTCGACGCCGGCCCGGACCGACTCGGGGTCGGCCGGGTCCACGTACAGGCGGCGGGTGGTCCGGAGCAGACCCGTGGTGTCGTGTTCCACCAGGCGGTCGAGGAGCGACAGTTGTTCGTCGTGGGGCAGCGCCGCGAGGCTGCGGCCCTGGACCGCGAGGATCTGGAACGGGGCGAGGCGGACGCCGTCCAGGCCGTCCGTCGGCCAGCAGTAGCGGCGGTACGCCTGCGTGAACGCGGCCGCGTCCGAGGCGCGTCCCCGCTGCCGGGACAGCAGGTCCGTGACGTCGACACCTCGTGCCGCCGCGCCTTCCAGGGCGGCCAGCGCACCCGGGAAGACGGCGCCCGACGCGGCGCCCACGGCCGCGTACTGCGAGCGCAGGAGGCCGGCGGCCTTCAGCGACCACGGCATCAGCTCGGCGTCCAGCAGGAGCCAGTCAGTGTCCAGCTCCGACCACAGGCCCGCCTCGTCCACGGCGGTGCGCACACGGCCGAGGATCTCCTCCGTGACCGCACCGTCGTCGAAGAACGGGCGGCCCGTGCGGGTGTAGAGGGATCCGGTGGGACCGTCCACCCCGAAACGCTTACGTGCTGTCTCCGCGTCGCGGCACACCAGGGCCACCGCCCTGGAACCCATGTGCTTCTCCTCGCACACGACCCGGGCGACGCCGCCCCGCGCGTACTGCGCGAACGCCTCCGCCGGGTGCTCCAGATAGCCCTCGCTGTGCGACGTCGCCGTGGGCGCCATCGTCGGCGGGAGGTAGGGCAGCAGGCGCGGGTCGACGGCGAAACGGCTCATGACCTCCAGGGCCGCGGCCGCGTTCTCCTCACGGATCGAGACTCGGCCGTGCCCGTCGTAACGGGTTTCGACGATACGCCGGCCGTTGACGTCGGCCAGGTCCAGGGGCCGGCCGTCGTGTCCGCCAGGCGCCTCCGACCGCAGCGGCTTCGTCGGCTCGTACCAGACCTGCTGCGCCGCTACGTCGACCAGCTCGCGCTCCGGCCACCGCAGCGCGGTGAGCTTGCCGCCGAAGACCGCGCCGGTGTCCAGGCAGATGGTGTTGTTCAGCCAGGTGGCCTCCGGGACGGGCGTGTGGCCGTAGACGACGGCCGCCCGGCCGCGGTAGTCCTCCGCCCACGGGTAGCGCACCGGCAGGCCGAACTCGTCGGTCTCACCGGTGGTGTCGCCGTACAGGGCGTGCGAGCGGACACGGCCGGAGGTACGGCCGTGGTACTTCTCCGGCAGACCGGCGTGGCAGACCACCAGCCGGCCGCCGTCGAGGACATAGTGGCTGACCAGCCCGTCGATGAACTCCCGTACCTCGGCGCGGAACTCCTCGCTCTCCGTCTCCATCTGCTCGATGGTCTCGGCGAGTCCGTGAGTGTGCTGGACCTTGCGGCCCTTCAGGTAACGGCCGTACTTGTTCTCGTGGTTGCCGGGCACACACAGGGCGTTGCCCGAGGTGACCATCGACATGACGCGGCGCAGCACCGCCGGGCTGTCCGGGCCTCGGTCGACCAGGTCGCCGACGAAGACGGCCTGCCGTCCGTCCGGGTGGACACCGTCGATGTAGCCCAACTTGCCCAGCAGCGACTCCAGTTCGGCGGCGCAGCCGTGGATGTCGCCGATGATGTCGAAGGGCCCGGTGAGGTGGGTCAGGTCGTTGAAACGCTTCTCGGTGACGACCGAGGCGTTCTCGACGTCCTCGACGCCCCGCAGGACGTGCACCTTGCGGAAGCCCTCGCGCTCCAGGTGACGCAGGGAACGGCGGAGTTCGCGGGTGTGACGCTGGATGACCCGGCGGGGCATGTCCGCGCGGTCGACGCGGGCCGCGTTGCGTTCGGCGCACACCTCCTCCGGGACGTCCAGCACGATGGCGATGGGCAGCACGTCGTACTGCTTGGCCAGGTCGATCAGTTGGCGGCGGGCGTCCTGCTGCACGCTGGTCGCGTCGACCACCGTGCGGCGGCCGGCCGCCAGCCGCTTGCCCGCGATGTAGTGCAGGACGTCGAAGGCGTCGCGGGTCGCGCTCTGGTCGTTCTCGTCGTCGGAGACCAGGCCGCGGCAGAAGTCGGAGGAGATGATCTCGGTGGGCCTGAAGTGGCGGCGGGCGAAGGTGGACTTGCCGGACCCGGACGCGCCGATCAGCACGACCAGGGAGAGGTCGGTGACGGGCAGCACTCGGCGCCGCTTCGTGGAAACCTGCGTCTCGGTCATGCTGCCTTCGCCTCCTTCACGTTCACGTTCGCGTTCTTGGTGCCTGCTGTGCTCAGTTCGAAGACGGCCATCTGGGTGGGCGGGCCGAGCTCCGGGTCGTCCGGGCCCACGGGCACGAACTCCACGTCGTAGCCGTGCCGTTCGGCGACCGTGGCCGCCCAGGTGCGGAACTCCTCGCGGGTCCACTCGAAGCGGTGGTCGCCGTGCCGGACATGGCCGGCCGGGAGGGTCTCCCAGCGGACGTTGTACTCGACGTTCGGGGTCGTCACGAGGACGGTCCTGGGGCGGGCCGAGCCGAACACCGCGTACTCCAGGGCGGGCAGCCTCGGCAGGTCGAGGTGTTCGATCACCTCGCTGAGCACGGCCGCGTCGTAGCCCTTGAGACGGGCGTCGGTGTAGGCGAGCGAGCCCTGGAAGAGCCGGACGCGCGAGGCCTGCCGCTCCCCCATCCGCTCCAGCTTCAGACGGCGGGAGGCGATGGTGAGCGCGCGCATCGACACGTCGACGCCGACGATCTCGGTGAACCGCGGGTCCTTCAGCAGCGCCTGCACCAACTGACCCTGACCGCAGCCGAGGTCGAGGACCCGGGCCGCCCCGGACGCCGTCAGCGCCGTGATGATCGCCTCGCGGCGCAGCACGGCCAGCGGCGTCGGGCGCTCCTGAGTCTCGGCCTCCGCCTCGACGGCGTTGTCGATCTCCTCGACCTCGCTGTCGTCGGCCTCGGCGAGCCTGACCAGCTCCAGCCGCTCCATCGCCTGCCGGGTCAGCGACCAGCGGCGGGACAGGTAACGGCTTGTAATCAGTTTCTGCTGGGGGTGGTCGGCCAGCCAGCCCTCACCGGCGCGCAGCAGCTTGTCGACCTCGTCGGGGGCGACCCAGTAGTGCTTGGCGTCGTCGAGGACGGGCAGCAGGACGTACAGGTGGCGCAGGGCCTCGGCGAGCGTGAGCGTCTCCGCTTCCAGGACGAGGCTCACGTACCGCGAGTCGCCCCAGTCCGGGAACTCCGGGTCGAGGGCCACCGGTTCGACTCCCACCGTCCAGCCGAGCGGCCCGAAGAGGTTACAGACGAGATCGGGGCCGCCACGGGCGGGCAGCGCGGGCACCTCGACACGCAACGGCCTTGCCTGCGCGGGCAGTTCGGGCTTCGCGGCGCACACCCCGCGCATCGCGCTGGAGAACACGCCGCTCAGCGCGACCGCGAGCAGCGAGGAGGCCGCGTACGGGCGGTCGTTGACGTACTGGGCGAGGGTCGCGTCGGGAGCGCCGCCGCGTCCCTTGCCCTTGCCGCGCCTCACGAGCGCCACGGCATCCACCTCCAGCAGCAGCGCCGCCGTGCAGCGCTCGGCGTCCGCCTCGGGGTAGAGGACATGGGCCTTGCCGTAGGAGGTGGAGAACGCCTGCGATTTGTCGGGATGCTTGTGCAGCAGGAAGCCCAGATCGGTGGCGGGGCGTTCGGGGGTGCCGGTGGTGCTGATCGTCAGGAACACGGTGGGTGCCTCGGAAGGGTTCGGATGGAGCGAAAGCGCTGGTAGTGCGCTCGCGCGCCCCTCCAACGTACAGAGAAACGGGTGAGAAGCACGCGGGATTTTCCTCGCGCTACCTTTCGGCCCGTTTCCATGCGCCGACCCCCAGTTTTCCGGTGGTCCCGAGGTCGAGGTGCGGGGTCACCGTCACGGGTGCGGCGCCGGGCTTCGCTCGGACGCGGACGTACGGGACGTTCACGGCGGTACCGGCTTGGGTGGTGTTGCGCCAGGTCAGGCCGGAGAGAGCGGTTTCGCCGGGTTTCAGGGTGAGGGGGCGGGGCGGTTCGTCGTAACCGGTTGCGCTGGAAATGCTCTCGCCGCCGTGCAGGATCCTGATTCCGTCGACCGGCTCACGGTCCTCGTCCAGGAGGGTCAGTTCCGGGTAGCCGTTGAGGGTGTAGTCCTTGTTTCCGCAGTTCTCCAGGTGGAGTCCGACGACCCGCAGTCCCATGGCGGCGTCGCCGTCGTCGGCCGTGAGCCGGATACCGGAGGGCGGGCAGACGCCCGGCTCGGCGGGTGCCTCGGCCGCGGGGACCTTGGTGACCTGGCCGACCTTGACCGTCGTCACCCGGGACGCTCCCGGCCCGGCCTCCAGCCGGACGGTCCCCTTCACCGTCCGGCCCGCCCCCACCGAGGCCACGGTCACGTGCTGGTTGCTCATGACCTCGCCGGCGCTCGTGGTGAACTCGAAGAGGACGGTGTAGGTCATCGCCTGGGCACCGGAGTTGGTGACCTCGTAGGCGGCCGAGGTGCCGGAGCCGTCGGAGTCGCCGATCCCGGTGGGGAGGCGTTCGGCCCTGACGATGCCGTCGGGTGAGGTGGCGGTCGCGGAGGGAGCGGGGGACTCCGAGGTGGACGCGATGGTCACCGAGGTGATCCGGACGCCGTCCACGGCGGGCTGGGTGACCTGGGTCCGCGGTGTCGAACCGTCCGCGCCGACACCGCCGTTCCGCGCGCCGGCGCGTTCCGATCCGCATGCCGTGAGCAGCAGTGTGGCGGCGAGGGCGGCCGGGAGGAGGAGGGTGGGTCTGCGCATCCGGCCACCTCATCAGGGTCACGCCCGGCCGACTGTGACGGAGGCCATACCTCCGGTCACAGCCGTGTCACAGATGACGTCCCGGTCTTTGTCTGCGCCGGCCGGGCCAGTGAGAGCTGCGCCTACGACAACTGGGCCTGCACCTGGGCGGAGATCAGCTCCAGGTGGTCCAGGTCGTGCAGGTCGAGGACCTGGAGGTAGATACGCCGGGACCCGGCCTCCATGTAGCGGCCGATCTTGTCGACGACCTCGGCCGGGGAGCCGGCCAGCCCGTTGGTCTTCAGCTCGTCGACCTCGCGGCCGATCGCGGCGGCGCGCCGGGCGAGCTCCGCCTCGTCCTTGCCGACGCAGACGACCAGGGCGTTGGAGAGGGTGATCGCGTCGGCGTCACGGCCGATCTCCGCCGCGGCGGCCCGCACCCGGCCGAACTGCCGCTCGCTGTCCTCGATCGTGCCGAACGGCATGTTGAACTCGTCGGCGAACCGGGCAGCCAGCCGAGGGGTGCGGGTCGCGCCCGTGCCGCCGATCAGCACCGGGATCTTCGGCTGCGCGGGCTTGGGCAGTGCGGGCGAGTCGGTGAGGTCGTAGTACGTGCCGTGGAATTCGAAGGTCTTGCCGAGCTCCGTGCCCCACAGGCCCGTGACGATCTCCAGCTGTTCCTCCAGGCGGTCGATCTTCTCCTTCGGGAAGGGGATGCCGTACGCCGTGTGCTCCGCCTCGAACCAGCCTGCGCCCAGGCCCAGTTCGACGCGTCCGCCGGACATCTGGTCCACCTGCGCGACCTGGATGGCGAGGACGCCGGGCAGCCGGAAGGTGCCGGCGGTCATCAGCGTGCCGAGGCGTATGCGCTTGGTCTCGCGGGCGAGGCCGGCAAGGGTGATCCAGGCGTCCGTGGGGCCCGGCAGGCCGCTCACGTCGCCCATCTTCAGATAGTGGTCAGACCGGAAAAAGGCATCGAACCCGAGGTCTTCGGTGGCCTTCGCCACGGTGAGGAGGGTGTCGTAGGTCGCGCCCTGCTGGGGCTCGGTGAAGATACGCAGATCCATGCCTCCATCCTGCACGCCGGGTTTCCCACCGGTCCCACCGGTCCCCCGGGCCCCGCCACTCCCCTGTCGGGTGAGGAACGCCCCTGCCGTGCGTGGGGAGTTGCCCGGCCCGGTGACCTGCCTCAGCAGTGATCGTTGGCGTGGGCGGAGCCGGACCGCCCGGCACCCGCGCCCGGCAGGTCAGCGCCGGGACGTCACCCGCACCGGCCCTCCTCACGGGGGGGCCAGGGCCGAGGAGGCCGTCATGTCCGAAGAGACCGTGCCGCAGCAGGGCGGGGGCGCCGCCGCAGCCCGGCCGAAGGGGTTGTTGCAGCAGATGGAGGAGCTCATGGCGGCGCTGAACACGGATCTTTCGGCAATGGACGCGGACTTCCAGTCGGCCGGGCCGCGCAGCGGGCGGCGAGCGAGGAGGGCGTCGCGGGCTGAGCCCGTCTCCCGTCCCACGCTCGGCCCGCCGGGTCTCCTTCCTGCCCGGTCACCATGGTCACCGTTCCGGCAGGGCGCCCTCTCTCTCCTCTCGTTCCTCTCGTTCCTCTCGTTCCTCTCTCGCCGCCAGCTTGCGCAGCATCTCCAGGACCCGGTCCCTGGACTCGTCCGCCGCGTCGATGGCCTCCATGCACTGCCAGTACGTGCCCTGGTCGTCCGCCGAGCTCGCCAGGCCGACCAGGGCGATGCCGACCTCGCCGAGCAGGCCGCCCAGGTCGAGCAGGGCCCGGCGGGCGTCGTCCAGCGCGGTGAGCCGGGCGGCGAGCAGGTCCCCGGTGTCGAGGTCCGGCGCCCCCAGCACACCGCAGCCTCGGCCCGCCAGTTCGGTCAGTCCCAGGGCCTCGCCGCGCAGTTCGGGCGGGCCCGAGACGGCGAGGCGGCTGCCGATCGCCTGCGCCAGGGCCTGCGCCTGCCACACCTCCCTGAGGATCTCCACTCCCCCGCTGCTTCCCGCGAGCGCGCGCCTGCTCGTCAGGATGAGCCGCACCGCGTCCATGCGCTGCCCCCGTCTGCCCCGACGTGCTCTGCGCACGTCCGCCCGAACACCCGTGTCCACTACCCAGAGTGAGGGTCCATGGGGCGAAAAGCCAGAGGAAGGCGGAAATCTGTGGACAACAAATCGGTTTCGGTCCGCCAGATGACTACATTGAGTGAAAACGGATCGAATGGCTCCCGTGCGAGAGGCGGCGAGGGGCCGTTACGGCGCCGGGAACCTGCGCTCGTTGCGGTCGATCTTCGCGTCCAGGGCGGTCAGCGGATCGATCCCGAGCACCTCGCACAGTTGCAGCAGATACGCGAGCACGTCGGCGACCTCGTCCGTCACGCGGTGCGCGGTGTCCGGGTCGTCCATCACGCGCGCCGACTCCTCCGGCGTCAACCACTGGAAGATCTCGACCAGTTCGGACGCCTCCACACTGAGTGCGGCGACGAGGTTCTTGGGGGTGTGGAAGGGCTGCCAGTTCCGCGCGGCCGCGAACTCGGCCAGTCTGCGCTGCAGCTTCGCCACGTCGAGGTGTTGTTCTGTCACGGATTCAGGTGTACCACCGTCACTCCGTCCGTCCGGGCGGCCCACGACCCGTCGCTGACCGCGCCGACGCAGCGGATGTGGCCGCGTTCGGCCATCCGCACCGCGAGCCGTAGCAGTTCGGCGCGCTGCGTCACGTCGAGGCCCCGGTCGAGGCCGTCGGCGAGGAGGGTGAGGGTCTGCATCGCGGCAGGCACCTCGCCGGCCGGGTCCACATCGAGGACGCCCGGCCCGGTGAGCAGCACCAGCGCGAGGGCGACGTAGCGCAGCTCGCCGTATCCGAGCCGGGCGAGTTCCGTGCGGGTGCCGTCGGCGCGGTCGAGCACCGCGCGGACCGTGCCGTCGGCGAGCGGCTCGGCGCGCAGGTCCACGACCGCTCGTCCCGCGACCCGGCCGGCCCCGGCGGACAGCGCGGCCACCAGTTGCGCGTGCCGCCGTCCGCACTCCTCTCGGGTGCGCCACAGGACGTCGGCGAGGTTGTCGCAGCCCGCGAGGAGCCGGCCGGAGCCGGTAGGGACGGGGGAGCCCATCCAGTCGGGCTGCGGATCGCAGGCGAAGACGGACCGCAGGGCGACGACCATCTGTTCGGCGGCGGCGAGCACCTGCCGCTGTCCGTCGGTCTTGCCGGCCACGCGCAGTGGCAGCAGTGCGGTGCCGAGGCGGTCGTCGGGCAGCGGGGCGCGCGTCACCGGCGCGGGGCCGCCGGTGTGCCAGGCGGCCTGCACCGTGCGGCGGCCGGGATCGCGCAGGGCCGTCTCCAGCAGGACGGTGCCGTCCGCACTCAGCCGCTCCCCCACGATGCGCAGCTCGGGCTCGGCCTGCACGGCGATGTCGAGCCGGACCGGTCCGCCGGGTCCGTCGGCCGTGCATCCGATACGGAACCCCCGGCGATGCTGGGCGTCGGGCCGGGCCCCCTGCGGCACGCACGCGGCCGGATCGGCGAACACCTCGGCCAGCCGGGCCCCGCCGCCGAGCCGCGCCAGCGCCTCGTACGCCCGCAGCGCGCTGCTCTTGCCGCTCCCGCTGGCCCCGACGAACAGCGTGACGGCCCCGAGCGGATACCGGGCCCCGCGATGCCCTGCGAAGGCGGAGAGCCGCAGCTCGGTGACACAGGGCCGGACGTAGCGCACCGGCGCGGAGGCCGTGGACGGCTCCTTCGCGGGCGGCCCCGCGGGCGGCCCCGCGGGCGGCCCCGCGGGCGGCCCCTGCGCGGGCACGGTAGGCGAGGCGTCCCCGACGGGCGGCCCGTCGGACGCGGCGTGCGGTGAGGGCGCGGAGGAGGTGAACGGCGAGGCCATATGCGGACGGTAGGACTCCGCCACCAGGCGAACCGTTCCGCCGCGACAAGCTTCCTACGATCGGGGGACCGCGAGGGGCGGGCTCGAAGCGGCGGGCGGCCGGGGCAGGCCGGGCGCGCGCCTGCGCGGGCGCGCCGGGACTGTGCGGGCGCGCCGGGACTGTGCGGGCGCGCCCGGCGCCGGGCCATATGGCCCGGCGCCGGGATGTCAGGCGCCGATGTGTCAGGCGCCGGGCATGCCCGCTCCCTCCATGATGCCGCTGACCTCGGTGCCCGGTGGGGTCAGGAGGAAGACGTTGCGGTCGACCCGGTGCATGCCGCTGGCCAGGCCGAAGACGACTCCGGTGGAGAAGTCCAGGACGCGCTTGGCGGTGTCGGTCTCCGCGCCCGTCAGGTCGAGGAGGACCGGGATGCCCGCCATCAGCGTCTCGGCGACCTCCCGGGCGTCCGCGAAGACGTTGACCCGCAGCACGACGAAGCGGCGCCGGGTCTCCGTCTCCGCGTCGGGGAGCGCGCGATGGTCCACCGCCGAGGGCCACGCGTCCCGGCCCCGCAGCGGAACGACCTGTGCGAGCCCTTCCCACTGTTCATCGGTGACGTCGTAACGGTTCACCGGCACCCCCCGAACTGACTCGCCTTCAATGCGTGCACCAGCCAATTCTTACGCCAAGTCACCCGTTCGGCCCAACAGCGACACGGACCGCCACCGCCCCGGCCCGCGCACAGCGGCTTCTCACCCCCCGCGTTGGCGCTGCTGATCCCTGTGGTGGTGCGCCGGCCGCGGATCGGGCGGGGCGGGCGGCTCGGCGGGGCCGGGATCGCGCGGGCGGCGGCGGGCGTGCTGCCCTCGTTCGCCTGCTTCCTGGCGACGGGCTCCCAACGGCTACTACCAACTGATGACTCCGCTGTGGCTGGCGGCCGCGGTCACCGCGCCCCTTTCGGAGTTCGCCGACGCGTGGCGGCCGCGCCCTCACCCGCTGTCGGGAGCGCGGCGGCGGTCGGCCCGGATCGCCGCAGCCGTGCTGGTCGTCGTCCCGGCTCTGGCGAGCGTGGCGGCGAGCGCGGCAGGGAGTCCGCCGCTGGACATGCGGCTCACGTCGGTACGGCGGGCCTCGCCGACTGCCGTGTCCCTGGTGGCAGTTCGGGGCGAGAACCGCCGTCAGGGAAGTTCCGCTTCCCGCGTGCGGGCGTACGGGTCCGGCTGCGGGCCTTCACGGGGGCGCCGCAGACGTTGCCGAGCAGAGACTCGACCAAAGCCCTTCACACGACGCCGAATTGACGGAACGTCAGCTCTCTGTGCGGGTGAAGCGGAGGGTGGCGGTGACGGTGGTCAGGCCGCGGATCATGCCCATCTGGTTCCAGCCGAGCCCGAACTCGCCGCGGTCCACGGTGAATTCGGCGTCCAGGGTGACGGCGTCGGCGTCCGCCCGGCTCAGTCGCGCGGTGAACGACTGCGGCCGGCTGATGCCGCGCGCAGTCAGCTGACCGGACACCTGCACCGAGCTGTCGGCGCCGAGGGTGGCGGAGCGCACCGCGAAAATGATCTCGGGGTGGTTGTCGACGTCGAAGAAGTCCGCGCCGCGCAGGTGCGTGTCCCGCTTGGCGTTCTTCGTGTCGAGGGACGCCGCGTCCAGGGTCAGGGTGCCGGTGGCGGCGCCGTCGGCGCCCACCTCGCCTCCGCCGGTGACGGCGGCGAAGACGCCCTTGACGGTGACCAGGCCCCACATCGTCTTGTGCTTCAGGGCGACGGTGGAGGCGCCTGCGTCGAGCTGCCACAGTCCGGTTTCCACGGCGACGGTCATGGCGTTCTCCTCGGTGGTCCAAATTTGGATGATGCTGCCGCGACCACGGTAGCCGGTCATCCAAATCTGAACAACCAGGTCGTGCAAATTTGGACTACGGATACAATCGGAACCATGGCAGAGCCCGCTGAACACCCCGTCGACCTGCCCCCCTGTCCGTCCGTGCAGGACGCCGGGAGCGGGCTGCTGCCACCCGAGCTGCGCGGCTGGATGATGCTGCTGGCCGCGACGGGGGCGGTGGAACAGCGCCTGCGGACGGTGGTCAAGGAGCGGCTCGACGTCTCGCACGACGAGTTCCTGGTCCTGTGTCTGCTGGCGGAGCAGCCCCGGCAGGGCCTGCGGATGACCCGGATCGCGGAACTGCTGGGGCGCCCCAAGACCCGGCTGACGTATCAGATCGCCTGCCTCCAGCACGCCGGCCTGGTATCCCGCCAGTCGGTCTGCGGCGACAAGCGCGGCATCGAGGTCGCCCTCACCGACAAGGCCCGCCGGCTGCTGCGCGAGGCGGCCGACACGCTCGCCGGGACGGTCACCGAGGCGCTGGCCCATGTCATGGGTCCCGAGCAGTGCGCCGCGTTGAGCGGGCTGATTCCGGGCGCGGCCGCCAAGGAGACGGCGGAGACAGCGGAGACAGCGGCGGCGGAGTCGGAGCCCGGCGCGGCCTCCGACCGAGTCCGGCCGTGAACCCTTTCGGGGACTGCGGGTAATGAGGGATGTCGCCCATCGACCGATGAGGTGACGGCCCGTCGACCGCAGACACGGAGACCGTGGGGCCGCGACGATGATCCCTAGGCGGACCCCAAGGGAAATCTCATGGTGCCGGTGCGGATTTGTGCCGCTGTCCTGCGCCACCACGGGCACGGGGAGCCGGCACGGAGGCCGAGGCCCTGCGCGGGCTCCTGCAGCGCGGGCTGGCCCACACAACCGACGACGAGGCCTGGCTGCCCGGCCGCGCGGGCGGCCCGGCGCCCGACGGACGTCGAGGCCGGTGGGCGCGAGCGCCGAGCCCCGGTGCCCCAGGGGGGCGGCTGCCGTCCGGCCCGAGCCCGGTCTTCAAGAGAACCACCCGTTCCTTCGCGCGCGTCCTGCTCTACGGTGCCAGAAGTCACCGACGACCGGGGAGGAACCGTGCAGCAGCCGAGGGCGGCACTCGCCGAGCGGATCGCCGAGCGGAGAAACGGAGGCGACGACCCCCGTGCGCTGGTCGGCGAGATGAGACGCTCGGTCCTTCTGGTGCCGGTGGCCGACGGAGGTCTGTGGTCGGTGCGTTCGGGCGGGGTGCGGTGGATCTGCGGGTTCACCGACGAGGCCGCGCTGGCCCGGTTCGCCCTCCGCCACGGGCCCGCCGACCAGCCCCTGGAGTACGCGGCGCTGCTGGGCGCGCGCATCGTCGACGAGATCGTGCCCACGCTGGGCGAGCCCGCCGGTCTCGCCGTCGACATCGCCACCGAGGACGGGTCGATGTTCTTCCCGCCGGTCGTCGGCATCGTGCCGGACGCGGTCGCCGTCGACGCCGGCGAGCCGGGAGAGGGGCCGCGGTCATGAGCGGTGACGGACCGGACCTGAAGCTCGACAAGGCGTCCGTCGCCAAGTTCACCCAGGGGGTGGGCGCGACCATCGACCAGCTCGGCGAACTCGGCGGGCCGACGGGCTCGGTGATGGGGAAGGGCTTCTCGGAGCTGGCGATGACGGGGATGGAGGCCGGGCACCACGGCCTCTCGGTCGACTTCGAGGACTTCTGCGAGCGCTGGGAGTGGGGGGTGCGCGCCCTGGTGCACGACGCGAGCGAGCTCGCGAACCGTCTCGGCCTGGCGGCGGGCACCCAGTGGGAACACGACCAGTACATCGCGGGGGCGCTCAAGGTGGGCGTCAACTCCGTGTTCGGCGGGAACCCGCACGCCAGTGAGGAGGAGATCGCCCGGCAGGACTGGGGCGACGTCTTCACGCCGGACTACCTGAACCCGGACTGGAGCGGGGAGTCGTTCGACAAGGCCGGTCAGGACATGGCGCAGACCTGGAAGGACACCGGCCGCACCGTTCTCACCGAAGGCGAGGGCGGTATGCGGTCGCAGATCCTCAACGACGCGCTCGGCGTCTCCGACGACCAGTGGAACCAGGCGCTGGACGACACCTTCGGCCCGTCGCCGGAGCAACGCACCGAGCAGGAACGGCAGCAGGGCGGGTCCGGGGGGAACTGACGGTGGGCATCGGCGACTTCATCAGTGACATCACGCCCGACGCGGTCGAGGACGCGGTCGAGGACGGCGTCGAATGGGTCGGCAACCGGGTCGAGGACGCGGGCAACTGGACCGCCGACCGGCTGGACGACGTCGGCTGGGAGTCCGGCGCGGACTGGGTGCGCGAGCAGTCCCGTTCGGTCGCCAACCGGCTCGGCGCCGAGGTCGACGAGATGGACCTCGGGCAGACCGAGGACAAGACCAAGCTGATCTACGGCAGCCCCGGCAAGATCACCTCCACCGCCGCGAAGCTGCGCGCCTTCCAGTCGTCCTTCGACAGCGCGGGCGACGGTCTCAGGGGCCTCGACTCGTCCCGGCTGAAAGGTGAGACGGCCGACGCGCTGCGCACCGCGGTCAGCACCCAGCCGCCCAAGTGGTACGCGGCCGCCGACGCCTGTACGAAGGCGGTCGACGCGCTGGAGGCGTTCGCCGACACCGTCACCTGGGCGCAGGGACAGGCGCAGCTGGCGATCGACAAGTGGAAGGAGGGCGTGAAGGCTTCCGAGGACGCCGCCGACGCCCACCGCAAGAAGGTCGACGACTACAACGGCGCCGTCGACCGCTACAACGCCCAGCCCGCCGACAAACGCGACCCGGCCTCGCTCCCGCCCAGGCCCGCGGCGACGTTCGACGACCCAGGCAAGAAGCTGATGAAGGAGGCGCAGGACCTTCTCGCCGACGCCCGCACACAGCGCAACTCGGCGGCGGAGACCGCCCGCACGGCGGTCCGCGCCGCCCGCGACATGGCCCCTGAGAAGCCGTCCTACGCCGAGCAGCTGGGCGACGGCGTCCAGGAACTGCAGCTGATGGGCGACCACGTCGGCGGCGGTCTCATCAAGGGCACGGCGGGGCTGCTCAACTTCGTCCGCAGCGTCAACCCGATGGACCCGTACAACATCACGCACCCCGCCGAGTACGCCACGTCCCTCAACAGTCTGGCCGCCGGTCTGGTGGTCGCCGCCAAC
Source organism: Streptomyces sp. NPDC050121 (assembly GCF_044460385.1). NCBI lineage: Bacteria > Bacillati > Actinomycetota > Actinomycetes > Kitasatosporales > Streptomycetaceae > Streptomyces > Streptomyces sp. NPDC050121. The sequence continues at coordinate 72,520 of NZ_JBITJV010000041.1, forward strand.
GACCCGGTCGGCACCGGCAAGCAGATGATCGGCGACTTCATGAAGGACCCGGCCGAGGGCTTCGGCCGGCTGCTGCCCGACGTGGCGCTGACCGTGGCCACCGGTGGCGGCGGAGCCGCGGTCAAGGGCGTGCGCATCGCCGAGGACGCCGCCGACGCGGCGCGGCTGCGCCGGCTGCTCGACGACGCCCCCGAGGGGACCCACCGCCGTCCGGACGTCGAGCGCACCACCGACGGCACCGACCCGGTGGACCTGGCCTCGGGCCGGATGTTCCTGCCCCAGACCGATCTGGAGATCCCCGGCATCCTGCCGCTGCTCTTCACCCGCCGCACCGAGTCCGGCACCGCGACCGGCCGCTTCCTGGGGGCCGCCTGGTCGTCCACCGTCGACGAGCGCCTGCAGATCGACGCGATCGGTGTCGTCCACGTCACCGCCGACGGGCTGCTCGTCCCGTACCCGCACCCCGTGCCCGGCGCGCCCACCCGGCCGCGGCCGGGCCGCTCCCGCGCGCTGCTGGCCCGGCACGCCGACGGCGACTACACGGTCACCGACCCCGACACCGGCCTGACCCGCCGCTTCACCGCCCCGCCCGGCGGCGAGCCGGGCGGCGACGGTACGGCCTGGCTGTCGGCCGTCGCCGAACGCAACGGCCACATGATCACGGTCGACCGCGCCGAGGACGGGCTGCCGCTGGCCCTCGTCCACTCGGCGGGCCACCGGGTGCGGCTGTCCGTCGCCGACGGCCGGGTCACCGCCCTGTCCCTGGCCGGCGCGGGCGAGAACGGCACGGACCTGCCGGTGCTGGGCTACGGCTACGAGGACGGCAACCTCACCACGGTCACCAGGCCGTCCGGCGCCGTCACCACGTTCCGCTACGACGAACGCCGCCGCGTCATCGCCTGGATCGACTCGGGCGGGCGCCGCTACGACTACGTGTACGACGACCGCGACCGCGTCGTCGCCGAGGGCGGCGAGGCCGGGCACGTCCAGATCAGCCTGGCCTACACCGAACCGGACGCCGGGACCGGCCACCGCACGACGGTCCTGACCACCCCCGACGGCGGGACCACCCGCCATCTCATCGGCCCCGGCTGCCGCGTCCTCGCCACCACGGATCCCCTCGGCCACACCACGCGGTTCGCCTACGACCCGCGCGGCAACCTCCTGACCCGCACGGACCCGCTCGGCCGCACCACCGCGTTCTCCTACGACGAGGAGGGCCGGCTCGTCGCGGTCACCCGTCCCGACGGCACCGAACTCCGTGTCGTACGCGGCCCGTCGGGCCTGCCCACGGAGCGCCACGACCCGGACGGCGGGCGGTGGCTCCAGGAGTTCGACGAGCGGGGGAACCGCACGGCGGTCACCGACCCGGCCGGCCGCACCACCCGCTACACCTACGACGGGTCCGGGCTGCTGACGTCCGTCACGGACGCCCTCGGGGCCACGACCGTCGTGCGCTGCGACGGGGCCGGCCGGCCGGTGGCCGTGACCGACCCGGTCGGCGGCACCACCCTCCTGGAACGCGACGCGTTCGGCCGTCCGGTCCGCATCACCGACCCGGTGGGCGCCGTCACGCGCCTTCAGTGGCACGTCGACGGCCGGCTCGCCCGGCGTACCGGCCCCGACGGCGCCACCGAGTCATGGACCTACGACGGCGAGGGCAACTGCCTCACCCACACCGACGCGGCGGGCGGAGTGTCCCGCTTCGAGTACACCCACTTCGACCTGCTCGCCGCCCGCACCCTCCCCGACGGCGCCCGGTACGAGTTCGAGCACGACGCCGGCCTGCGCCTCACCCGGGTCACCGACCCGCAGGGACTCGTCTGGACGTACGGCTACGACCTCGCGGGCCGGCTGGTCTCCGAGACCGACTTCGACGGCCGCTCCGTCGCCTACGGCCTCGACGCCGCCGGACAGCTCACCACCCGGACCGATCACCTCGGCGGGGTGGCCGCCTACACCTACGACGAGCTCGGCCGGGTGCTGCGCAAGGAGGTCGCGGGCCGGGTCACCGTCCACGCCTACGACCGCGCCGGACGCCTGGTCCAGGCGTCGGGTCCGGACGGCGAACTGGTGCGCCGCTACGACCGGTGCGGCCGGCTCAAGACCGAACTCGTCGACGGCCGCGCCCTGGAGCACGCCTACGACGCCGCCGGCCGCCGCGTCGGTCGCACCACCCCCACCGGACTGGTCACGAGCTACGCCTACGACGCCGCGGGCCGTCCCACCCGGCTGACCTCGGGCGGCCACGACATCGCCTTCGCGCACGACGCGGCCGGACGCGAAGTGGAACGCGTCTTCGCCGGCATCGTCACCCAGGCCTGCGCGTGGGACGAGGCCGGCCGGCTGTCCGCGCAGCACCTCACCGCCGGTTCCCGCACCCTCAACGAGCGCACGTACGGCTACCGCGCCGACGGCCGTCTCACCGCGACCGCCGACCGGCTGTCGGGGGCGCGCACCTTCGACCTGGACCCGGCGGGCCGGGTCACCGCCGTCCACGCACACGGCTGGAGCGAGCGGTACGCCTACGACGCGAGCGGCAACCAGACCTCGGCGGACTGGCCCGACTCGCACCCCGGCCACGAGGCCACCGGCCCGCGCACGTACACCGGCACCACCGTCACGCGGGCGGGTGACGTCCGCTTCGAGCACGACGCCCTCGGCCGTGTCACCCTGCGCCAGAGGACCCGCCTCTCCCGCAAACCGGACACCTGGCGCTACACATGGGACGCCGAGGACCGCCTCACCTGCGTCGTCACCCCCGACGGCACCCGCTGGCGCTACCGCTACGACCCCCTGGGCCGGCGCACCGCCAAGCAGCGCCTCGCGGCGGACGGCGAGACCGTGACGGAGGAGGTCCGGTTCACCTGGGACGGCCTGACGCTCTGCGAACAGACCACAGTCTCCGGCGACCTGCCCCGTCCGGTGGCGCTCACCTGGGAGCACCGCGGTCTCGTGCCCCTCGCGCAGACCGAACGCATCCTCACCGCCGACGCCCGTCAGCAGGAGACCGACCGCCGCTTCTTCGCCATCGCGACGGACCTCATCGGCACCCCCACCGAACTGATCGACGAGTCCGGCGAGATCGCCTGGCGCACCCGCAGCACGCTGTGGGGCACCACCGCCTGGTCCCGCTCCAGCACGGCCTACACCCCGCTGCGCTTCCCCGGCCAGTACTACGACCCGGAGACCGGCCTCCACTACAACCTCTTCCGCCACTACGACCCGCGGACCGGCCGGTACGCCTCCCCGGACCCGCTGGGGCTCTCGCCGGCGCCGAACCCGGTCGCCTACGTGCCCAACCCGCACACCCTCTGCGACCCCTTCGGCCTCTCGCCGTACAAGAACGGCGAGGGCCCGACCATCGGCGAGTACACGTCCAAGGGCGAGGGGCAGGACCTCAAACGCTCCGCCATGGTGGGCGACGACCAGTGGCACTTCAACACCGGCCACGGCTACGACCGGGCCCACACCGGTCCGGGTGGAACCACGAACGACCTGCGCACCACGGACCTGAAGCCCGACCAGATCGAACAGGCGATCGTCTCTGACGTGTACGGCTACATGAAGGACGGCGGAGTCGTCCCCCGCGCCGGCAGCCCCGGCTTCGCCGGCCCGCTCGACCGATCGATCCAGATGGACGGCCACGACATCGGCTACCGGGTCGTGCAACGCCCCGACGGCGCCTACCAACTCTCCACGTACTGGCTCAATCCCTGAGCTGGGGCCGTGGCTGCGGCGGATGAGGCATGGGGGCGGGGATCGTGGTGCCATGAAGGAACAGCGGTGTGACGTATGGGCGGTCGGGGCCGCGTACGAGCGGTACATGGGTCGGTGGAGCCGGCTCGTCGCGGAGGAGTTCGCGGCGTGGCTCAGCTGCGAGGACGGGCTGCGGTGGGTGGACGTGGGATGCGGTACCGGTGTGCTGACGGCCGCGGTGACGGCCCGGTGCCGGCCGCGATCGACGGTGGGAGTCGACCGGTCCGAGGGGTTCGTGAACTCGGCCCGGACCACAGCTGCGGTGTCGGCGTCGACGTGCTTCATCGTGGGAGACGCGCTGTCGCTTCCCGTGCGTGACGGCGTATGCGATGTGGCCGTCAGCGGCCTCGCCCTGAACTTCCTTCCCGTACCGACCGCGGCGGTGGCGGAAATGGCCCGGGTGGTCCGGCCGGGCGGCTTGATCGCGGCATATGTGTGGGACTACGCCGACGGCATGGGGCTCCTTCGTCGCTTCTGGGACGCCGCCGTCGAGGTGGATCCGGCCGCGGCCGCGCTGGACGAGGGCCGCCGGTTCCCCGTATGCCGTCCGGAGCGGTTGCGTGCGCTGTGGGCGGATGCGGGGCTGGTCGATGTGTCGACCGTTTCGATCGAGGTGGCCACTGTGTTCACCGACTTCGCCGACCTGTGGGACCCCTTCCTGGCGGGGCAGGGCCCCGCACCGGGCTACGTGGCCGCCCTCGCACCGGCCGACCGGGAGCGGGTGCGTGAGGCGCTCAGCGCGGCTGTCCCCAGGAAGCCGGACGGTTCCATCGCACTCACGGCCCGAGCGTGGGCGGTGAGCGGCCGCAGGGCCGTCGACGTCAAGGACCGTCCCGGCGTTCCCTGTTGAGGTCGCGCCGGTGGCCGGCGCTCGACGGGGGGCGTGGGCCGGTGTCAGGTGAGGAGGGCGACGACGGCGACCGTCACGGCGGCGGCGAGAGTAGGGCCGGGGACCGGGAGGGCGCCGCGACCCTGGCTCGACAGGCCGCCTCCCATGGCGACACCTACGCCCTGGCCCGCCTCGCCGAGATGCGGGAGAGGGCCGCGGACCGGGAGGGCGCCGAAGCCCTGGCCCGACAGGCCGCCTCCCATGGCGACACCTACGCCCTGGCCCGCCTCGCCGAGATGCGGGAGAGGGCCGCGGACCGGGAGGGCGCCGAAGCCCTGGCCCGACAGGCCGGCGAGCAGGGCAGCACCGACAACACCCTGGCCCGCCTGGTCGGGATGCCTGCGATGCTCAACAGGCTGTGGCCGGACGGCCTGGACCCGGGCGGCACGCCGACAGTTCCGTGGCAGCCGTCGGCGTACGTCCCGCTCAGCCGACACGTACCGCCCGGCACGTCGTAGGGGATACCGTCAGGTGCGGCAGGTGACGATCACTGCCGGTCTGTTCGACCATGCGGGAGAGACGGGCGGGCACGGGGCCGACGCGGGTGCGGTCGAGCGGGTGGCCGTTCCGGCGCCTGCCGCGGTCGTCTCGCTGAACGCGAGTGGCAGACACGACCCGCCGATTCCCCCATCCCCAGGAGAAGCGAGAGATGCCCGACCCGACCCCCGCCGCCAGGAGCCTCGGCCAGGCGATCGACGCCGCCGACAGCCGCGCCGTCAACGAAGCGACCCGTGACTTCATCGAGAAACTCACCTTCGCGACGGCCGACGAGATCCTCGCCATGCTCCGGGACGTCCTCGCCGAGGACTGGATGGCCCTGCCGCCCTGGGCCCGCAACCTCGCCTACCGCCTGGCCTGTCTGCAACGCCCCGACGACCCCCGGCTCCTGCGCGAAGCAGCCGCGGACCTGCTGTCCTTCGGCCCCGACTGGGACGCCTTCGCCGAAGACCTCAAGAATCGCGCGGCGGAACTGGAGTAGACCCGGGGTCTCCCCGGAACGCCTCACTGGCAGGCGTGAGCGCGGTCTGTCGGCCGTCATCCATGGCGTGCACAATCGGCCGCATGACGATCACCGCGGGCGCACCGGCCACGCACGACACGCCCGCCGACCCGGCCGAGTTCACATTGGACCGCACGGCCGAGCAGCGCTCGGAGGGTCAGGGCGTGGTGTTCAACGTCCTGGTGATCGTCGCGCTCGCGGCGACGGCCGTGACGGGAGTGGTGGCACTGCTCTGAGCCCCACCTACAAACGCACATGCCATGCCAGAAGATCCATAATCCTGCTCATGCAAAGCGACAGGCGATTTCCGCCTTGCATCTGCGGCAGTATGATCGGCGCATGCACACCTACCGGATCGGGGACGCGGCCGCCTTGGGCCGTCGGATCATCCCGGGGCCGGCCCTTGCGGCCTGTGGCGATGGTCAGCCGTGAGTCGGCTGAGGAGTCGGAGCTGGAGCCCGGTGTTCCGGCGGTTGCCGTGATCAAGTCGACCAACGTGGTCGTCGAGAGACCGTAGATGTGTCCGTCAGGACCAGAGGGAGTTCACCCGTGATGACCCGTTCCGCGCGCCGGAGCCGCCGGATGCTGCAGGTGACCGGCGCAGGCGCCGCCGCCCTGCTGGCCCTGAGCGCCTGCTCGTCGTCCGACTCCGACTCGTCCGCGAAGTCGGGCTCCTCCGCGCCGGCCTCCGCGCCGGACGAGTTGTCCGGCGCGGTGACGGTCTTCGCCGCCGCCTCGTTGAAGGAGAGCTTCACGACGCTGGGCAAGGAGTTCGAGAAGGCCCACCCGGGCACGAAGGTCACCTTCGGCTTCGGCGGCAGCGACTCCCTCGCCGCGAGCATCACCGCCGGCGCCCCCGCCGACGTGTTCGCCTCGGCCAGCCCCAGGACGATGGCGATCGTCACGGACAAGGGCGACGCGGAGGGCACGCCCGCCACGTTCGTCCGCAACCAGCTGGAGATCGCCACGCTGCCCGGCAACCCGGACAAGGTCGCGTCCCTGAAGGACCTCACGAAGTCCTCGCTGAAGGTCGTACTGTGCGACAAGACGGTGCCGTGCGGCGCCGCCGCCCAGAAGGCCCTGGACGCCAGCAAGCTGAAGCTCACGCCGGTCTCCTACGAGGAGGACGTCAAGTCGGCCCTGAACAAGGTGGTCCTGAAGGAGGCCGACGCCGCGGTGGTCTACAAGACCGATGTGAAGGCGGCGGGTGACAAGGTGGAGGGCGTGGACTTCCCCGAGTCGGCCCAGGCCGTCAACGAGTACCCGATCACCCTGCTCAAGGACTCGAAGAACGCCGAGACCGCCAAGGCGTTCATCGCGCTGGTGCAGTCCGCCGACGGCCAGAAGGTCCTGACCGAGGCCGGGTTCCTCCAGCCATGACCTCCCCGTCCTTGGACCAGGCCGGCGCCGCGGACACTCTGACCGGTGGCCCGCGGCGGCGCCGTGTCCGCGGGGCCCCGGGGGGCTCCGGCGTCCGCAGGGGCGCCCCGCTGCCCCTTCTCCTGCCCGCGCTGATCGGGCTGGCGTTCCTGGTCCTCCCCCTCGTCGCCCTGCTGATCCGGGCCCCCTGGCGCAGCATGCCCGAGCTGCTGACCAGCACCGAGGTGTGGCAGGCGCTCCAGTTGTCGCTGGTCTGTGCGACGGCGGCCACGTTGGTGAGCCTGGTGCTCGGGGTGCCGCTGGCCTGGCTGCTGGCACGGGTCGAGTTCCCGGGGCGCGGCCTTCTCCGGGCGATGGTCACCCTTCCGCTGGTGCTGCCGCCGGTGGTGGGCGGCGTCGCCCTGCTGATGGCGCTCGGCCGCAACGGCGTCATGGGCCGGTGGCTGGACTCCTGGTTCGGCATCACCCTGCCGTTCACCACCGCTGGGGTCGTGGTCGCCGAGGCGTTCGTGGCGATGCCGTTCCTCGTCATCAGCGTCGAGGGCACACTGCGGGCCGCCGACCCGCGCTACGAGGAGGCGGCCACGACGCTCGGCGCGTCCCGCTTCACCGCCTTCCGCCGGGTCACGCTGCCGCTCATCGCTCCCGGCATCGCGGCCGGCGCCGTGCTGGCGTGGGCCCGGGCGCTCGGCGAGTTCGGCGCGACGATCACCTTCGCCGGCAACTTCCCGGGCCGTACGCAGACCATGCCGCTCGCCGTGTACCTGGCGTTGCAGAGCGACCCGGAGGCTGCGATCGCCCTGAGCCTGGTCCTGCTGGCCGTCTCGATCGCGGTGCTGGCCGGGCTGCGTGAGCGTTGGATGACCGCCTCATGAGCAACGCCGAGAAGACCGCACGCAACGCGCGGAACACGCGGGACCGGCTCGGCGCGCCCGCCGCGGCCGGAGAGGGGCTCGACGCCCGGCTGCTGGTCGAGCGTGGCTCCTTCCGCCTCGATGTGGCGCTGACCGCGGCGCCGGGTGACGTCGTCGCGCTCCTCGGTCCCAACGGCGCCGGCAAGACGACCGCCCTGCGCGCCCTCGCCGGCCTCGTCCCGCTCACCGGCGGCCACCTCCGTCTGGACGGCGCCGAGTTGCACCGCACGCCGCCGGAGTCCCGCCCGGTCGGCGTCGTCTTCCAGGACTACCTGCTCTTCCCCCACCTGACCGCGCTGGACAACGTGGCCTTCGGGCCGCGCTGCCACGGAGCGACCAGGGCGGAGGCACGTGCCCGGGCCGCCGAGTGGCTGGAGCGCATGGGCCTCGCCGACCACGGCGGGAGCAAGCCCCGCAAGCTGTCCGGCGGCCAGGCGCAGCGCGTCGCCCTCGCCCGCGCCCTGGCCACCCACCCGCGTCTGCTGCTCCTCGACGAGCCACTCGCCGCCCTCGACGCCCGCACCCGCCTCGACGTGCGCGCCCAACTCCGGCACCACCTGGCCGAGTTCGAAGCGGTCGCCGTGCTCGTCACGCACGATCCGCTGGACGCGATGGTCCTGGCCGACCACCTCGTCGTCATCGAGGACGGCCACATCGTCCAGCAGGGCAGCCCGGCCGACATCGCCCGCCACCCGCGCAGCGACTACATCGCCCACCTCGTCGGCCTCAACCTCTACCAGGGCGCGGCCGATGGACACACGGTCCACGTCGACGGCGGGCCCGGGATCACGACCACCGAGGACCTCACCGGCCCGGTCTTCGTCGCCTTCCCGCCCAGCGCGGTCACCCTGTACCGGGACCGCCCCACCGGCTCCAGCGCCCGCAACCTCTGGCGGTGCGAGGTCGCCGGCCTGGAGACCCACGGCGACCAGATCCGCGCCGCCCTCACCGGCGAACTTCCCCTCGCCGCCGACCTCACGACGGTGGCGGCGGCGGAGCTCGACCTGTATCCGGGTGCCGCGGTGTGGGCGACGGTCAAGGCGGCCCAGACACACGCCTACCCTGCTTGACGGCCTGCGGAGACGGGCGGAGCACGGGGCCCCGGACCGGACGCCCGGGATCTGCGAGGCATCGCACGCCCATCGCGGGGGCCTCTCCGTGCTCGACGATCTCGCCGATGCCTCCGCTACATGCTGGATCCGTCGCGGGCCACTGAGCCAGTCGGCCTCGGGCCGCGGCTTCACGGGCACCGGCACATGGATCTCCCCGGGAAAGACCACTGGGCTGTCCCGCCGAGGAACAAGCTCGTCACGGGAGCATGAGGAGAGCGGCCTGCTCGGCAAGGAATCGGGCCATTGGGTCGGGCGCGGAGTAGAACGGCGAGTGATCGCAGTCGAGTTCGACGTAAGTGGCGGCACGTGCGGCACAGGCGTGCTGTGCCTCGGGGCGTACGGTCCGGTCCGCTGCGCACACGACGTAGGCGCTGGGGACCGTCAGCCACGCCGGGTCGTCGAGGGGCGTTCGCGGCACCCGGCTGCGCATCGGCCGCCAGAGGGCGGCCGCGCGCTCGGCGTGTCGCGCAGGTGTGGCGGAGTAGAGCGCCTCGCGGGCGGTGGGCAGCAGGGTCACCGTGCCGTCGGGGGCCGTCCGTACGCAACGGTGGAAGGCGGGGTCGTTCCAGGTGGGCGTCAGCTGTGCCGGGGACTCGCCGGGCAGCGGCATCCGTGCGGCGATGTAGACCAGGCGTGCCGCCGCGTGCCCGCCGGCCGAGATCGGCAGGCCGCCGTAGCTGTGCGCGACCAGCAGCACGGGGCCGTGTCGTGCCGCCCCGCGTAGGGCGGCTCGGACCGCCTCGGTGTCGTCGGTGAAGGAGGTGAAAGGGAGGTCGACGGCGTGGCTGCGGACGCCGGCCGCGCACAGCCGTTCCGTCACCTCCTCCCAGCACCAGGAGCCGTGGTGGGCGCCGTGCACGAGCAGGATGGAGGGCTCGCGCTCCGGTGACCGGCTCATGGCAGGTCTCCGGGGTACGGGTCAGGGGCGACGGGCCGGTTGTTGAGGTCGACGGAGAGGAAGACGTCGTTTGCGACCGGATGCCGCATCTCCTCGGCGAGCTGCCCGATCAGCCCCGCGGTACGGGCCAGCAGCGCGAAGCCGCGCAGCAGCGGGATGGGCAGGCCGAGGTCGGCCAGGGCGGCTCCACACACCCCGGCGCCGTTCAGCGGCAGGGTCTTGCCCAGGACCTGCGGGTGGGTCCGGCCGATCGCGGCGAACAGTGACAGGTGGGGACCGAACTGCTCCTCCTCGGCGGCGATCTCCATGAGCCGGGGGGTGCGCGGGTCGCCGTCCTTGTGGACGTGATGGCCGAGACCGGGCACGAACCGCCCGGCCGCCCGCCGCGCGCGTACGGTTTCCAGGGCGAGGACGTCCCATCCCGCGTCGTCGTCCGGCACCGTACCGGGATGGCGTTCGATGATCTCGTGCAGAAAGGTCCCGGTGTCCTCGGTGACCCCGAGGAAGCGGGAGCCACCGCCCAGCAGCCCGGCCGCGAGCGCGCCCTGCACCGAGTCCGGCGCCGACAGATAGGTCAGGCGGGTGACGATCGCGGTCGGGGTGAAGCCGTGGTCGGCCAGCGCCGCGAGGACGGCCTCGAAGACCCGGACCTGACCGGGGGTCGGGCGGCGCTGGGTGGCAAGCCAGTAGGCGAGTTCACCGAAGCCGACCTGGCCCATCACGTCACGGGCGAGGTCCTCGCCGAGAAGAGTGATCGAGGTGCGGGAGGAGGCCCCCAGCGCCGTCGGGTAGGACGCGGGCCGGTCAGTCACGGGTGTCCTCCTCGGTCGTGCGCGGGGCTCGCGGGGCCGTGAGCCACTTGCGGAGTTCGGGGCCGTGCTCGTCGAGTTCGGGGGGCGGCAGCTCGTAGAGGGCCGGTGTCGCGGAGAACGTGATCGGGTGACGTGCCATCGGAACGGCCCTTTCCCCCTCGCCCACCTCGACGACCGGGTCGAGTCCGAAGCGCTCGGCCATGGCGAAGCCTCCGTCGATGGTGTTGATGGGGGCGGCCGGTACCCCGGCGGCGACCAGGGCGTCGAACCACTCGGCCGCGCCCTGGGTGGCCAGCCGCTCCACCAGCAGCGGCCGGAGTTCCGCGCGGCGGGCGGTGCGGTCCTGGTTGCGCGCGAACCGCGGGTCGTCGGCCGTGTCGGGTATGCCGAGGACCTCGCACAGCCGTCGGAACTGGCCGTCGTTGGCGGCGGCGACGATCAGGTCGCGGTCGGCGGTGGAGAACGGCTCGTAGGGGAAGACGCTCGGGTGGGCATTGCCCATCCGGTAGGGCACGGTGCCGCCGGCCACATAGGCGGAGCTGTGGTTGACCAGGCCGGACAGAGCCGAGGACAGCAGATTCACCTCGACGTGCTGGCCCTCGCCGGTCGCGTCGCGATGCCGGAGCGCGGCGAGGATGCCGATGGTCGCGTGGTTGCCCGCCATCACGTCGAAGACGGAGATGCCGGCCCGGTAGGGCTCGCCCTCCGGGTCGCCGGTGAGGCTCATCAGACCGGAGATCGCCTGCACCATCAGGTCGTAACCGGGTACGTGACGACCCGCGCCGGGCCCGAATCCGCTGATCGAGGCATAGACCACGCCGGGGTTCCCGGCCGCGACGCTGCGGTAGTCCAGGCCGTACTTGGCGAGCGCGCCCGGCTTGAAGTTCTCGATCACGACGTCCGCCCGGTGCGCCAGTTCACGCGCCGCGAGGGCATCGTCCTCAGCGCGCAGGTCAAGGGCGATGGAGCGCTTGTTGCGGTTGACTCCCAGGTAGTACGTGGACGTCTCACCGCGGGTGGGCGGCATCCACGTCCGGGTCTCGTCACCGCCGGGGGATTCGACCTTGACCACCTCGGCCCCGAGATCCGCCAGCAGCATCGTCGCGTACGGGCCCGCCAGCACCCGGGAGAAGTCGGCGACCAGCAGCCCGGACAGCGGCCCGCCACCCCTGCCCGGTGCTGCCGACTCTGTGGGCATCTCCATGAAACCATCCCTCCGACCGCACAGCGGACATTCGTCCGTCGATCGGATTGTGACACGCCGGACCGTGGCGCCGCGAGGAGCCGAGAGCAATGCGCCGGGCCGGAGCGAGAGCAGTCGCGTGCCGACCGCCGGTACGGAAGGAGCCGAGGGGGCCGGCCCGCAGTGCCGACGCGAATGCCGAGGCCGGCGGCGAGCGGTACGAGGTGGGCGCGGGCCGTCGGGGAGTGGGTCAGGGTTGGAGAGCGACCACCGACTGCGGGAGGGAGGCGAGCCTGGAGAAGTCGCAGCTGATGTCACCCGCCGTCTCCAGCAGGAGCGGCAGATGCTCCTCCCGCAGCTTGCGCACCGAAGTCTCGGCGGCGTGGGCGTTGACGTTGATGGCCGCGATCACCCGGCCCCGGCCGTCACGCAGGGGCACCGCGACCGAGCGGATGCCCAACGCCAGGTCCTCGTCGGCCAGGGCCCAGCCACGGGCCCGCACCTCGCGCAGGGCCTCGTCCCGCTCCTCCCGGACGGGCCGCCACAGAGGGGTGAGCCCGGAGCGGGTCGGCTCCGCCAGTGTCTTCTCCAGCTGTTCCGGCTCCAGCGCCGCCAGCAGCACCTTGCCCAGGGAGGTCTGCAGCGCGGGGAACCGCGTACCGATCTGGACGGAGAGCGTCACGATCTTCGGAACGGCGACCCTCGCGACGTACACGATGTCACTACCGTCGAGCTGCGCGATCGAGCAGGACTCGCGCGTCCGGTCCACCAACCGTTCCATGTGCGGACGGGCGACGTCCCACAACCCCAGCGAACCGACGTACGCCGCACCCAGGTCGAGGACGCGCGGGGTGAGCGTGAAGCCCTTGTCCAAGGCGCGTACGTAACCGAGTTCTTCGAGGGTCAGCAGGATCCGCCGCACCGTCGGCCGGGCCAGACCGGTCGCCGCCGCCATCTCCGAGAGCGACATCACCGACTGATGTGGAGCGAAGGCGGTGATCACGTCAAGCCCCCGGGCCAACGCTTCGATGAAATCGGGCCCGGTACCCGTACGCGGCATCTGCGGCCCCTCACAAGTGGCTCGACTGGACGTTCCAGGTTACTGCCGCCTGTCCGCATGCCGTCCACCGCCCGCGGAGGAAGCCGCCTTGGGCACATCGGTCCCCCAGCACTCTTGACGCCGAAGGCGGGGCGCATGAAGGTAGCGAGCAGTGCCCGCCTGACGGACAGATGTCCGTCGCTCTGTCGTCGGGCTGGTCAAGGAACCTCAAAGGAGAGTCGACGATGACCCAGGCTTCCCCCGCGCCCTCCGTCGCGTCCAGCACTGCGGCCCTGCCGTCACGGCTGCACCACAACGCCTACGTCACCCGCGACCAGGAGGCGACCCGGGCCTTCTACGAGGACCTCATCGGCCTGCCCCTCGTCGCCACCTGGAAGGAGTCCGACGAACTCTTCGGCGCGGTCCGCACGTACTGCCACACCTTCTACGGCCTCGGCGACGGCAGCGCCCTCGCCTTCTTCCAGTTCGCCGACCCCGAGGACCAGAAGCAGTTCGGCCCCGAGATGCCGCACTCACCGTTCCAGCACATCGCGCTCAAGGTCACCGAGGAGGTGCAGAACGCGATCGCCGAACGGCTGGAGAAGGCCGGCTGGCGGCCCGACGAGACGTATGTGCTGGAGCACGGCTATTGCCGTTCCCTCTACACCAGCGACCCCAACGGCCTGCTCCTCGAGTTCACCCTGGACGCGCCCGGCATCGACGCGAGCGACGCCGAACGCCGGCGCACCGCCCACGCCGAGCTCGCCTCCTGGCTCGCGGGCGAGCACACCAGCAACAACACCTACCGCTGACCGGCCTCGACATTGCGCGGTTCCGGCCGATCTTGGGTGTTCAGGTGGAGACAGGCGAGGCGCCGAGACATGTCGGTCCGGCTTGATTCGCGACTGCAGCACGGTCCGAGTGTGAAGTCGGCGCCTTCGACGAGGGCACGCAGGGCGTCCAGCAGGATCTTGTCGGTCTCGTCGTTGTCGGCACAGGTGATCGAAGCGCTGATGCGGCAGGTGTCGGAGCCGCCGACGTCCACGTGCCGGTGGGCCCTGAGCCACTCGGTCGCCTGCATGCCGCTGATGCCGAGCAGACGGACGTCGATCACGATCTTCAGGGGGTCGAAGGAGGCGGCGAGTCCCTCCTCGACGACCTCCCGGCCCATCGGACGCAGGCCGGGCAGCTCGGCGGCAGCCGTGCGGATCCGTTCCGCACGGTGCAGCGCGGCGTCCAGCAGATCATGCCCGTGCTCCACCATCTGCCGGTGCCAGCCGTCGAGTGTCGCGTAGACGAGGGACGAGGCGCTGGACCGGGAGCGTGGCCGTCGCTGCGTCGGCCGCGCGCATCGCGGAGGGAGTCTTCGGCGCGGCGCGGTCACCGTACGCGTCGACCCGCCGCGGCGCGGCGAGCGTGCGCTTGCCGCCCGGCAGGCGTACGCGATGCGCCGGCCGGGCTGAGGAGGCGGACCGCGGTCGCGCGTATCCGCGTCGCCGGGTTCGGAATCGGTGCGGGTGGAACCCGGGTCCGGCATGGCAGCCGCTCGCCGACCCCGGTAGGAGGTCCGAGGTGTCCAGTCCACAGCCGCGGTACTGCCGGGTCCGCGCCGAGGTCGCCCGGCGCGCGGAAGACCTGTGGGCCGTGGCGTGCGCGCTGCACGCGGATCCCGAGACCGCCTTCACCGAGCACCGGGCGGCGGCGCTGCTCACCGGCGAGCTGGAACGCGCGGGGTTCGAGGTCCGCAGGAACGTCGCGGACCTGCCGACGGCGTTCACGGCGGCCTCGGGCCAGGGGCGGCCCACCGTGGCGCTCCTCCTGGAGTACGACGCCCTGCCCGGACTCGGACACGCCTGCGGGCACAACCTGATCGCCGCCGCCGGCCTCGGCGCCGCGCTGGTCGTGGACGCCGTACGGCACGACGCCGAGGGAACGGTGCTGGCGGTGGGCACGCCGGCCGAGGAGGGCGGCGGCAAGACCCTTCAGGTGCGGGCCGGGGTCTTCGACGACGTCGACGCCGCCCTGATGTTCCACCCCGGTGTGTACGACTGGGTGCGGGCGCCGCTGACCGCGCAGGAGCAGTACTGGGTCGGCTTCCGGGGCCGGGCGGCCCGGCGGCCCGCGACTCGCCCGACCTGGCCCGCTCCTTGTTGACCGTCCGTGCCGCGATCTCCTTGGAGCGCTTCGACGACTCGCCACGGTCCTCGGCAACTCTTCTTGATGTGTTCGTACTGGCGCTCGCGCTTGGAGCTCGATCCGGCCGGCATGATGCTTCTCCCTGTCTCGCGCGAACCGCGCGGTCGTCGGGTTCGACGAGTTCCCCGGGTGTCCCGCCCGAAGCGTGGGGGGCCGGGCTGTGGGACACCCGGCCCCCATGGATGCACACCACGCTGAAGCCCCGGTCCTCGGTGGACGACTTCACGACGAGGTGCACCGGGTCTCGATGATCGAAATCTGGCCCGGTGCTCTGCGAGTTGCCCCGGCGTAGCTGAACTGAGTTGTACAGCCCCGCGAAATCCTCGGCGTGCCGCATAACCGTAGGGCGACCCAGAATGGAGGCACGCCCTCCAGCCCACAACACCCTGCGCCCATGCCGAGTTGTGGCCGGTGCTACGCGCCCTGGTCGGCCCGGTACTCCCATAGCTGACTCGACGTCAGAAACGTGAGCCAGACGAAAACCCGCAAGTAGCCAAGTCTTCCGTGTCGCGAGACTAGACAGGAGCAACGTCCGTATCCGTTAATTCATCCCATGTATCACTCGAGAGGGTTGATCGAACCGAGCCCGCAACGGATGAGCACGTGACGCGTCACGCCCGACCGCCCGACCGGTGAGCGAACACACCGAAGACCAAGCAGTCGCCTTCCCCCCACCGAAAGATGCGAGATGTCTTCCTCCGTCAGCAGACGGCGTCTCCCGCAAGTAGCCGGGACCACGGCCGCCGCCCCTGCCACCGGTTCCTTCATCGGCGCATCGCCCGCCCGAGCGGCCGCCCCTCCCGCAAGGGCCGACATCGGGGTGTCCCCGCATCCCTTGGCGCTCGGCCAGGTTCGGCTCACCGCGAGCCGCCGGCTGGACAACCAGGACCGTACGCGGAACTACCTGCGGTTCGTCGATGTCGACCGGCTGCCGTACGACTTCCGCGCCAACCACCACCTGTCCACCAACAGCGCGACTGCGAACGGTGGTTGGGACGCGCCGACGTTCCCCTTCCGCACCCACGCCCAAGGTCACTGCCTCACGGCGTGGGCTCAGCGGAACTGACGCCCGTCGGAAGCGGATTGTGATCACTCTCCCCACTCCCTTGCGCGACACTTCGACCACTGTTCGGAATGACGAACATCATCGTTCGGCATGGCGAACACCAAGGTCGGGTCGTAGCGCATCGACAGTCCGGACAGCCTCCGACGGGGCCAACCGGAACCGCTCACTCAAGGAATGAGACCCCCATGCGCAGACGTGGTTTCAGCCGCAGGCATCTGTCCGTGGCACTCGCGACCCTCGTCGCTTCGGCGGCGACGATCGTTGCCCACCCGGCTCAGGCGGCCACCACCGGCGCCTTGCGCGGCGCCGGTTCCGGCCGGTGTCTCGATGTGCCGGGCGCCAACCAGACCGACGGCACGAACCTGCAGATCTGGGACTGCCACGGCGGGACCAACCAGCAGTGGACGCTGACGGACAACAACCAGCTGACCGTGTTCGGAAACAAGTGCCTGGACGTCCCGGGCCACGCCACCACGGCCGGCACCCGGCCGGTGATCTGGTCCTGCAACGGCGGTACGAACCAGCAGTGGCGGGTGAACCCCGACGGCACGGTCGTCGCCGTGGAATCCGGGCTGTGCCTGGACGTCAGCGGCGGCGCCACGGCCAACGGCACGGCGGTGCAGCTGTGGAACTGCACCGGCGGCGCCAACCAGAAGTGGTCCGGCCTGTCCGGGGCGTCCAACTCGTGCGCTCTGCCGTCGACATACCAGTGGACGTCGACCAACGCGTTGACGCAGCCGGCGAACGGGTGGGCCTCGCTGAAGGACTTCACCACCGTGACGTACAACGGCAAGCACCTGGTCTACGCGACGTACTCCGACGGCAACTGGCACTCGATGGGCTTCAGCCCCTTCACGAACTGGTCGGACATGGGCTCGGCCGGCCAGACCGCGATGAGCCAGTCGGCGGTGGCGCCCAAACTGTTCTACTTCGCACGCAAGAACATCTGGGTTCTGGCCTCCAACGGGTGGGGTACCGCCTGGCCCTTCGTCTACCGCACATCGAGCGATCCCACCAACCCCAACGGCTGGTCCGACGCGCAGCCGCTGTTCACCGGCAGCCTCCCCGTAGGCGGCCCGATCGACCCGACCATGATCGCCGACGACCAGAACATGTACCTGTTCTTCGCCAATGACAAGGGCGGCATCTTCAAGTCGACCATGCCGATCGGGAACTTCCCGAGCAGCTTCGGCTCGTCGTACACGACGGTCATGAGCGACACGGAGAAGAACCTGTTCGAGGCGCCGGAGGTCTACAAGGTCCAGGGCCAGAACCAGTACCTCATGATCGTCGAGGCTCGCGGTGTGAATGAGGACCGCTTCTTCCGTTCGTTCACGGCCTCCAGCCTGAACGGTCCGTGGACCCCGCAGGCCGCCACCGAGTCCAACCCCTTCGCGGGCAAGGCCAACAGCGGCGCCACCTGGACCAACAGCATCAGCCACGGTGACCTGGTCCGCAACAACCCCGACGAGACCATGACCATCGACCCCTGCAACCTGCAGTTCCTCTACCAGGGCCTGTCCCCCAACATCCCGCCGGGCACCGACTACGTGAACCTGCCGTACCGGCCGGGCCTGCTCACCCTGAAGCGCTGACCCGCGCACATCTGATCACACGCTCATGACCGTGTACCCAAGGCCCGCACAGCGGCTTCCGCTGTGCGGGCCAGGAAGGAACCTTGCGCAGGGCCACCAGCTCGGCCCGCTCGTCCCTGGTGAGCCGGTCGTCGCGTTCGCCGGCGTCCGCCTCGGCCTGCCGGATCCAGCCTCGCAGGGCCTCGGGATGCACACCGAGATCGACAGCCAGCTTCTTGATCTGCGGCTTGGGGTCGGAGGTCCGGTACATCCGCACCGCACGCTCACGCAACTCCAACGAGTACTTCCAAGACCACGGAGTTAGAGCGGATCCGCGGTTGTCAACTGGGCGGGGGCGAAGGGTGTTGAAGGTCGGGTGCGATCCACTCCGGTTCG
>NZ_JBITJV010000042.1:0-81359 GCF_044460385.1 Streptomyces sp. NPDC050121
CGGCCTCCCCCGAGAGTTCGGTGAGGTACTCCGTCAGTTCCTGCTTCGTGTTGCGCCAGGTGAAGTAGGTGTACGACTGCTGGAAGCCGATCTGGGCGAGCGTGTGCATCATCGCGGGCCGGGTGAAGGCCTCGGCCAGGAAGATGACGTCGGGGTCGGTGCGGTTGATCTCCGCGATGACCCGCTCCCAGAACACCAGCGGCTTGGTGTGCGGGTTGTCGACGCGGAAGATCCGCACTCCGTACGACATCCAGTGGCGCAGCACGCGCTGGGTCTCGGAGATCAGACCCTTCATGTCGGCGTCGAAGGCGAGGGGGTAGATGTCCTGGTACTTCTTCGGCGGGTTCTCGGCGTACGCGATCGTCCCGTCCGGGCGGTGGTGGAACCACTCGGAGTGCTTGTGCACCCAGGGATGATCCGGCGAGCACTGCAGGGCGAAGTCGAGGGCGATCTCCAGCCCGTGCTCCGCCGCCCGCTCCACGAACCAGGCAAAGTCCTCGATGGTGCCCAGGTCCGGGTGGACGGCGTCGTGGCCGCCCTCCGGGGAGCCGATCGCCCAGGGCACGCCCACGTCGTCCGGGCCGGCGTTCAACGTGTTGTTGCGGCCCTTGCGGAACGTCGTGCCGATGGGGTGGATCGGCGGCAGATAGACGACGTCGAAGCCCATCGCGGCGATGGCGGGAAGCCTGCGCGCGGCGGTGCGGAACGTGCCGTGCGGGCGCTCGGGGGTCCCCTCGGAGCGCGGGAAGAACTCGTACCACGCGCCGTACAGCGCCCGCTCCCGCTCCACCAGCAGCGGCAACGGCTCGGAGGCGGTGACCAGATCGCGCAGCGGATGACGGGCGAGGACAGCGGCCGTCTCCGGCGCCGTGGCCGCCGCGTAGCGCTCGGCCACCGGCAGGGTGTCGTCGAGCAGCGTCTTCGCCGCGTCCCTCAGCAGAGTGCGCTGCGGTCCGCGCGGGGCGCGGGTGGCCGCCCGCGCGTGGAGCCGCCCGCCCTCCTCCAGGACCAGACCCGTGTCGATGCCCGCCGGGATCTTGATGTCCGCGTGGCGGCGCCAGGTGGCGATGGGGTCGCTCCAGGCCTCCACGGTGAAGGTCCAGCGGCCCATGGCCTCCAGGGTCACATCGGCGCCCCAGCGGTCGCTGCCGGGGGCGAGTTCGCGCATCGGCGTCCAGGGTCCACGGCCGCCGTCCGGGCCTTTGAGGACCACGTTGGCGCCGATGGCGTCGTGGCCCTCGCGGAACACCGTCGCGGAGATCCGCACCGTCTCCCCGGTCACGGCTTTCGCCGGCCGCCTGCCGCACTCCACGCGCGGTTCGACGTCCCGTACCGGGATACGGCCGATCGCCCTGGTGGACTTCACCTCTGCACCTCCGCTTGCTGAAACTAGCTCTGTTCGCCCGGTGTTGGGCGACCGGACCGTACCCACGTCGCAGTGCTACGTCTCCGCCGGAAGACACGGGAGGGAGCGCGTGGCCGAGAGCCGCGCGACGCCGTTGCGCCGGCTCGGCCCCCTGCGCTCCCGGTGATAAACGTCCGTAGCGGCCCGTAGATACTGTTCGGCGGCGTCCGCGGCCTCCCGTGCACAGCGCTTGGCCATCAGCACGCACAGGGTGTACCCGCAGTCCTCGAAGGCGGCCCGCACCGCATGGTCACCCGGGCGTGCGAGCATGGCCCGCTCCCAGGACCGGTAACTGCCCAGAGCTCTGGCGACTTCGGTCTTCGCTGGTTGCAGCATCGCGCGGTTCACCTTCCGGGAGTCCAAGAGGTACGCCGCTCGAAGCGAGCGGGCCGGCCCTTTCCGCAGAGGCGCGAAAGCGTCCAACCTCCCGAGGCCTTCACTTATGGTGCACGGCACATCACCCAACGTCCTGTTGGATCTTGGTCGTGGTGTGCTCGTGTTGCACGAATGGCGTAGCAGCCGCACTGTGGTTGTGACTCAGAAGCGATTACCGCTCACGCTTCGTGTCGGGGAACTCGGCCCGTCGGGCCGATTCAGGAGCGAGAGCCTCGCGGGTGAGGAGCGAACGACGATGAAGACCGCAGTCCCCTGCTACTACCACCTCGACATGGACGTCAGCCAGGAACGGGTCGGACAGATCAGGCGCATCCTGGCCGCTCATCTCAAGTATTGGGACCTCGACACGCTCGTGGAGCCCGTCTGCCGCGGCGTCGAGATGCTGCTGAAGGCCATCGACGAACACGCGACGGACAAGCACGCCTCGATCGAGATGTGGTGGAACGGGCAGCATCTGATCACCGCCATCGGTGGCGACGACCGTCATCTGCGCCCCGACCAGGACCTGCGGGCCTGTCTGGAGCGCATCGCCGCCATGAGCGACGGCTGGGGCTGCTGCGCCACCGACACCGGCAGCAAGGTCATCTGGTTCTCCCAGCGGGCCCGCGCCGGCGAACGCGTCCCCCTCGTGCCGACGGCGCCGGCGCCCAGCCTGCGCGAGGTGCGCCAAGTGCCCCGCGAACTGCCCGTGGCGGCCCTGGCCGCCCCGGCGGACGAGGTTCAGGGCGTCCTGGAGGCTGCCCGGTGACCTCACGGCCGCACCGGATCGACCGGATCGACCGGAGTGCAGGGGTGCCCGCGTGGAGCGGGCACCCCTACCCGTTGGGCGCCGACTTCGACGGGCAGGGCACCAACTTCGCCTTGTTCAGCGAGGTCGCCGAGCGCGTCGACCTCGTCCTCGTCGACGACGACGGCACCGCCCACCGGGTCCCGCTGACCGAGGTCGACGGCTTCGTCTGGCACGCCTACCTGCCCGGCGTCGGCCCCGGGCAGTGTTACGGCTTCCGGGTGCACGGGCCGTGGAACCCGGCCTCCGGCCACCGGTGCAACCCGGCGAAGCTGCTTCTCGACCCCTACGCACGGGCCGTCGACGGCCAGGTCGACAACCATCCCTCCCTCTTCGAACGAGCGGGCGACCGCCCCGACCCCGCGGACAGCGCCGGGCACACCCCGCTCGGCGTGGTCACCGACTCCGCCTTCGACTGGGGCGACGACAGGCCACGCCGGCGCTCCTACGCCGACACGGTGATCTACGAGGCCCATGTCCGCGGTTTGACCCGCACCCACCCCGACGTCCCGCCCGCCCTGCGCGGCACCTACGCCGGCCTCGCGCACCCCGCGGTGACCGGGCACCTCACCTCGCTGGGCGTCACGGCGATCGAACTGATGCCGGTCCACCAGTTCGTGCAGGACGGCGTGCTGAAGGACCGAGGCCTGTCCAATTACTGGGGCTACAACACCATCGGTTTCTTCGCCCCGCACCACGCCTACGCCGCCCACGGCACCCGTGGCGAACAGGTCACCGAGTTCAAGACCATGGTGAAGGCGCTGCACGCGGCCGGCCTCGAAGTGATCCTCGACGTCGTCTACAACCACACCGCCGAGGGCAATGAGAAGGGCCCCACCCTCTCCTTCCGCGGCATCGACAACGCCTCCTACTACCGGCTCGTGGACGGCGACTGGTCGCACTACTACGACACCACCGGCACCGGCAACAGCCTCCTCATGCGGCACCCGTACGTCCTCCAGCTGATCATGGACTCCCTGCGGTACTGGGTGACGGAGATGCACGTCGACGGCTTCCGTTTCGACCTCGCGGCCACCCTCGCCCGTCAGTTCCACGAGGTGGACCGGCTGTCGGCGTTCTTCGACCTGATCCAGCAGGACCCGGTGATCAGCCGCGTCAAGCTCATCGCCGAACCCTGGGACGTCGGCGAGGGCGGCTACCAGGTGGGCAACTTCCCGCCCCTGTGGTCGGAGTGGAACGGCCGCTACCGCGACGCCGTACGCGACTTCTGGCGGGCGGAACCCGGCTCGCTGGGCGAGTTCGCCTCCCGGCTGACCGGATCCTCCGACCTGTACGCCCACAGCCGGCGCCGCCCGCGCGCCAGCGTCAACTTCGTCACCGCGCACGACGGGTTCACCCTGCGCGACCTCGTCTCGTACAACGACAAGCACAACGAGGCCAACGGCGAAGGCAACCGGGACGGCGAGAGCGACAACCGCTCCTGGAACTGCGGGACCGAGGGTCCCACCGAGCGCCCCGCGGTCCTCGCGCTGCGCGCCCGGCAACAGCGCAACCTGCTCGCCACCCTGCTGCTGTCGCAGGGCATCCCGATGCTCTGCCACGGCGACGAACTCGGCCGCACCCAGGGCGGCAACAACAACGCCTACTGCCAGGACAACGAAGTCTCCTGGATCGACTGGCGGTTGACCGACGAACAGCGGGGCCTCACCGACTTCTGCCGACGTCTGCTCGCCCTGCGCGCCGGCCACCCCGTCCTGCGGCGGCGCCGCTTCTTCCGCGGCGAGACCGTCACCCACGCCCGGCAGCCGCTGCCCGACCTGGTCTGGCTGCTGCCGGACGCGCGCGAGATGAGCGACCGCGACTGGCACCGCTCCGACGCCCACAGCGTCGGCGTCTTCCTCAACGGCGACGCCATCGCCGAACCCGACCCCTGCGGCCGGCCCGTCGTGGACGACTCGCTCCTGCTGCTGTTCAACGGCTACTGGGAACCCGTCGCCTTCCGGCTGCCCGGACCCGGGTACGGCGAGCGCTGGACGGTGTGCGTCGACACCGCGGAGCCCGACGGCGGCCCCGACGAGACGGAGTACAAGGCGGGCGCCCGGCTGACCCTGGAGCCGCGCAGCCTCATCGTCCTGTCACGGCCCCCGCACCGCTCGGGGTGAGGGGGCAGGGGTGAGGGGGTTCGGCTCAGCGCTCGCGGCGCGAGGTCACCGTGAACTGGGCGCCATCCGGATCGCGCAGCACCGCCTCGTCGGCGGACTCGACCAGCACGCTGCCGCCGTGCTTCTCCGCGGCCCGCGCGCAGGCCGCCACGTCCGCGACGGCGAAGTGCACCTGCCAGTGCGGACGGATCGTCGGGTCGGGTGCCGCCTCCAGCGCCCCCGACTCGATGCGGGCCACCACATCGCCCCGGCTGCGCAGCACGACCTCACCGGCCTCGTAGTGGACCTCGCAGCAGCCCGGGCGGTCCGTGGCCCAGTCGAGGATCTCGCCGTAGAAGATGGCGGAGTCGAAGGCGTCGCGCGTGTGCAGCCTGATGAAGGCGGGCGCCGCCTGCCGCCACGCCTCCCAGTTGCCGATCAGCTCCCCCTCCCAGATGCCGAAGGTCGCGCCCTCCCGGTCGGCCAGCAGCGCCGCCCGGCCCGGCGGCAGCGAGATGGGCCCCACGGCCACCGTCCCGCCGCGCTCCCGAGCCCGGGACGCCGCCTCGTCCGCGCTGGGCACCGCGAAATACGGCGTCCAGGCCACCGCCATCTGCCACATCGAGGCGACGGCGGCCACCCCCGCGACCGGCACCGTGCCGACCAGCGCCGTGCGGAAGTGGTCGCCGAGCGCACCCCGGCGCCACTCCCAGCCCAGCACGGCCCCGTAGAACTCCTGGGTGGCGTCCAGATCCCGGCTGGTCAGGCTCACCCAGCAGGGCGCGCCGAACACGGAGCGAGTGGAGACGGAGCCTCTCGCACGGGCGGATGTCGGGTGGTCGTTCATGGCACTCGCGTTCCTGCTCTCTAGGCCGACGGGCGGCGTCTGCCACCAGTGTCCGGCCGCAACCCTCCAGGGCGCTCGCCGAGACACCCGGTGGCACGATGGAGTGATGGCACGAGTACCGCGCGGACCCGACAACGAAACAGATCGGGTTGCCAGCCTCGAAGCGGAGATCGCGCAGCTGAAGGAGGCGATCGCCTCACACGCCGTCGTGGACCAGGCGATCGGCGTGGTCGTCGCGCTGGGGCGGATGTCGCCCGACGAAGGCTGGCTCGTGCTGCGCGAAGTCTCCCAGCACGCGAACGTCAAGCTGCGCAACGTGGCCGATCTGATCCTCATCTGGGGGCGCGGCGGAGAGATGCCCGAGGAGATCCGTGCGGAACTCGAGGACCTCCTGGACCGGCACGGCCCCCTGCAGATCCCCGGCGCGCCCCCGCTGGAATGAACGTCGCGAACGTCGCTGGAATGAACGTCGCTGAAGTGAACCTCGCTGGAGTGAACGTCATCGCGCCTCGGCGGTGATCTCCTCACGCAGCCGTGCGAAGCAGCCGCTGAGCAGCCGCGAGACGTGCATCTGCGAGATGCCCAACTGCTCCGCGATCCGGCTCTGCGTCATGCCCACGAAGAACCGCAGGTACAGGATGGTCCGTTCGCGCTCCGGCAGCGCCCGCAGACAGGGCGCCACGGCCACCCGGTCGACGACCGTGTCGTAGCCCGGATCGGGGCCCCCGAGAGCGTCCTCGAGCGCGTAGCCGTCGGTGCCGGGCAGCTCGGCCTCCAGCGACAGTGCGGAGAAGCACTCCAGAGCCTCCGTGCCCGTGCGTACCTCGTCCTCGCTCAGCTCCGCGTACGCGGCGATCTCGGCGACCGTCGGTGGCCGGCCCGGAGTCGTCTGCGACAGCTCCTTCGCGGCGTGCCGCACCCGGTTGCGCAGGTCCTGGACCCGGCGCGGCACGTGCAGCGTCCACATGTGGTCGCGGAAGTGGCGCTTGATCTCACCCGTGATCGTCGGCACCGCGTATGCCTCGAAGGCGCGGCCGCGGTGCGGATCGTAGTGGTCCACGGCCTTCACGAGCCCCAGGGCCGCGACCTGGTACAGGTCCTCCAGGGCTTCGCCGCGCCCCCGGAAGCGGACGGCGATCCGCTCGGCCATGGGCAGCCAGAGCCGGACCAGCTCGTCCTTGAGCGCCTGGCGCTCCGGCCCGTCGGGCAGCCCGACGAGCCGGACGAAGGATTCGGTGGTGTCCGGGGCGTCGTCGTGGGGGTGCTGCTTGGTTCGGACGGTGGTACGCATCACGCGCGCCTCCCTCAGGAGGGGTGCAGGCGAAGGGACGGGACACCGTGGGAAGCGCTCACTCGGACGGTCGCGGAACACCCGGGGCCGGCCGTGCAGCGGGTCCCACGGACGTGCCTCCGGTCCGAAGCACTTCCCTGCAGATTCCCGCGGCCGGACGCGCTGAAACTGATTTGCCCCTGTTTGTCATGTTTCACCCTTCACTTTGTGTGCTGCTCACCCCCTCTTGTCCCTTCTTGCCACCTCCTCATGCCTTCTCTTGGGCGGTTACCTCTGACACAGACGTAACGTCGTCGGTATGGACGAGGAGACGTTCCCTGAAGAGCTCGCCGACGCGCTCGTCGGCGTCCAGCGGCTGCTCAGGCGACGGCTGCGGGCCGGTCTGGCCGTGCCCCGGCTGCGGGGGGCCGAGGTCGAGCTGCTGCGCCTCGTCGAGACCCGCCCCGGCATCGGCGTCTCGGACGCGGCCGAGGAGCTGTACCTCGCGGGCAACTCCGTCTCGTCAACCGACTGGTCAGGGACGGCTGTCTGGTGCGGGAGACCCACCCCGCCGACCGGCGCGCCGCGCTCGTCGGCCGGCACGTCGCCCGCCTCGCGCCGCCGACCGCCAGGCTCTGCCTGCGGCGCTGCCGGCCCTGCGCGCGCTCGCCGTCACCCTGCACGAGGAGGCCGAGGAGTCATGACGACCGACAGCGAACACGCCACGGACGCCGTCGCCTGCACCCGGCTCGCCTACGCCTTCGGCGGATCACCGCCGTACGCGAGGCCACCGGCATGACGGTCCTGGTGACCACCCTCCCCCAGAGGGGGCACCCCCAACATGGACGAGGCCGACCAGTACTGTGACCGGGTCGGCCTGATGCACCGCGGCCGGAGCCGCGCCCTGGGCGCCCCCGTCGAGCTCCGGCAGGGGCTCGGGGAACGCAGGCGTGCGCAAGTGGACGCTCTGCGCGGCCTTCTCCTCGGCACGCCCGCACATCTCGCCCTCGTCTTCGGGGTGCTGATCGTGGCCGCCGCGCTCGGCATCACCGCGGCCTCCTCGCTCCTCGGCCGGCCGGCCCGCTGATCTTGCGTCGGGACGTGATGTGCGGCACGCCGTGGCAAGCCCTTTCCCGGCCCATGGGCGGATAGTGCCTGCGCACGGCTTGATCAGCGATCAAAAGGGGTGAAGTCCCTGGCCACAGCGCATTCTGCTCATTTGACAGTGCGATCGGCGCACGGATAGGAAGCAGCCGATGGACGTCGAGAGGTGGACTGTGTACGAGCCGAACGTGGTCGGGGACTGGCAGGAGTACGACGAGCATGCCGGTCTGCGGGTCCGCGTCCACCGCCTGGAGCTGAGCGAGCCGCCGCGGGGACGTGACGACGCGGCCGAGGGGCTGACCTACTTCTGTCTCCGGGTGACCGTCGAGAACCGGGGCAGCCTCCAGCCCACGATCCACCTCGAGGACGGCCAGATCGACGTGCGGCTCGGGCCCGACGGCGAGAGCGCGTTCATCGACTGGCGCAACTCGCAGTTCATCGAGGGCTTCGACGTCTACCCGCTGCGCCGGGCCACCGCCGTGCTCTACGCGGCAGGGCCCGAGGCCGCCCTGAGCCAGGTGGACGTCCAGGTCCAGGTGCGGGTCGACGACGACTGGGCCGACCGCCGGCTGTGGACGGGCGGCATCGGACTGCACGAGACCCCCGGCGGCGCCCCGGCGGGGCCGGGACGCGACAGCTTGGCCTGCCAGGTGAGCAACTTCCTGCGGGACCAGGCCGAAGAGGGCACCGCCTGAGCGCCTGGGGCCCCGGCAGGCTCAGTGCGGGATGCCGTCGATGATCTCGCGCGCGCCCTGACGCAGCAGCGCCACCGCCACCGACGTGCCGAGCGTCGCCGGGTCGAGGCGCCCCGCCCACTCGTGGGCGTTCAGCCGGGTCTTGCCGTCCGGGGTGAACACGCAGGCCCGCAGGGACAGTTCACCGCTGCGGTCCACCTGCGCGTAGCCGGCGATCGGGCTGTTGCAGTGCCCCTGCAGCACATGCAGGAACATGCGCTCCGCCGTGGCCTCGCGGTGGGTGGCCGGATCGCCGAGCCCGCTGACCACGTCGATGAGGTCGGCGTCGCCCTCGCGGCACTGCAGGGCGAGGATGCCCGCGCCGATCGGCGGCATCATCGTCTCCGCGGAGAGGATCTCGCTGATCACGTCCCGCCGGTCGATGCGCTCCAGGCCGGACACCGCCAGCAGCAGGGCGTCCGCCTCGCCCGCCGCCAGCTTCTCCAGCCGCCGGTTGGCGTTGCCGCGGAACGGCACGCACTCCAGGTGCGGATGGGTGGCGGCGAGCTGGGCGATCCGGCGCACCGAGGAGGTGCCGACGCGCGTACCCTCCGGCAGCTCGTCCAGGGTGAGGCCGCCCGGGTGCACGAGCGCGTCCCGGATGTCGTCCCGCTTCAGGAACGCGGCGAACACCGTGCCCGCGGGCAGCGGCCGGTCCGCCGGAACGTCCTTGACGCAGTGCACCGCGAGATCCGCCTGGCCGGCGAGCAGCGCCGCGTCGACCTCCTTGGTGAACGCGCCCTTGCCCTCGACCTGGGACAGGTCGCCCATCCACTTGTCGCCGGTCGTCTTCACCGGGACGACCTCGGTGCGCACACCGGGCTGCAGGGCGGCCAACTCGGCGCGCACCCGCTCCACTTGGGCCAGGGCCATGGGCGAGTCGCGGGAGACGATACGGATCAGCTGCGGAACGGACATGCGGGACACGATAGACCCTAGCGGCCCGTGCGCCGCGCCGCACGCCGGTTTCAGGGAGAGAGGTGCAGGCTGAAGCGCCGCTTGTCCGTGCCGAGGGCGCCGAGCCGGGCGTAGAAGCGGATGGCGCCCTCGTTCCAGGCAGGCGTCTGCCACTGCACCTCGGACAGGTCCAGGTCGCGGGCCCGGTCCGCGACCGCGTCCATCAGCAGGGCGCCCAGGCCCAGGCCGCGGTGGCCGTCGGCGAGGAACAGACAGTCCAGGTAGAGGTACTCGCGGCCCTCCCAGGTGGAGAGCTCGGGCGCGCAGGTCGCGTAGCCGACGATCGCACCGTCGGGCGCTTCCGCCACCAGGCAGCACAGCCGGGGCACGGGGGTGTCGAAGAGGAGCACGGCGAGACGCTCCGCGAGGTCGGGCGCGGGCGGGGCGGCGCGCTCGTACTCCGCGTGCAGGCCGGCGAGTTCGGCGACGCGCGGCAGGTCGGAGCGCTCGGCGGACCGTACTCGGGCGGCGGCGCTCACCTGATGTCCCCCTCGACGGTGTCCGCGCCCCACGCGGTCAGCCGCTCGGCCAACGGGCCCGTGCCGTCGAGGATCCGGCGGACGAACGCGTCGCGTTCATGGGCGAACACGGCCGCCTCCCACACGCACGGCGCGAGCCCCGCCCGCCCCGGCCGCAGCTCCTGCGGCTGTCCGACCGGGCCCGTGAACACGGCCAGATCCGACATGTCTGCCTCGATCCAGGTGAGGAGCAGGACGTAGTCGCCGTCGCCGCCCGCGTGCGCGATCAGGACGGCGAGGCCCAGCGAGCCCCGTTGCTCCCCGAGCGCCAGCTGCCCGGCGGCGATGCGCAGCGCTTCCTCGGCGAAGGGCTCGGACACCGTGCGGCCCGGCGCCTCGAGCGCGTACGCCTTCACCAGGTGCCCGGCGACCTGGTGGGCACCCAGCGGGCGGGCGGGGCGGGCGTGGTGCTCCTCGGCGAGGGCCAGCAGGTCCTTGGCCTGGACGGCCGACGGGAGTTCGTCGTGAAGATCCATCAGGACATCATGGGGTGTGCGTGCGCCGCCGTCCACGGCCGAGGAACAGATGGCCCGGACGGCGGCCGGGGCTCACGCGGCGGGATCGAAGGCGATACCCGACGGCTTGGCCGACGCGAGGTGATTGGCGAAGTTCGCGTCCTTCAGGCCGAAGTTGGCGCTGCCGAAGTCGTACCCGCTCAGCTTGTCGCGCAGGCCCGACGGGTAGCCGTTCCAGCCGACCAGTGGCGGGTACTGCCAGGTGTGCTTGGCGTTCTCCGGCGGCTCGTCATTGCCGTTCGCCAGCCGGAAGCAGTGCGTGCGGATGCCGTCCTTGTGGTAGACGATCTTCGCGTGCGCGCCGTCGAATCGGACACCCGAGGCCGCGGTGACGGTGAACGAGCCGTGGTTGGACGTCGAGACGTACTGGACCTGGCCGTTCTGCACCCAGATCACGACATGCTCCCAGTCGTTGCGGTGCCCGCCGATGCTGCTGCCCGCCAACGCCTGGTCCTTCTCGAAGTACAGGCCGTACAGGTACGCGCACCAGCCGTTGTTGCACTTGTAGCGCGAGTAGCTGTTGGTGTTGTCCAGGTCGGACGCGTCATGGCAGTCGCCGCTGAGCGAACCGGTCGGCTTCAGGCCGCCGTTGATCGTGCCGTCGGGGCCGATGGCGGGGGTCGGGTAGCAGCCGTCGGTGTCGTAGTCGAAGGCGGGCTGGTAGGCCAGCTCGGCGGCCTCGGCGTTGGAGGGCAGCGCCGCCGGCGGGGCGGCGAAGGCGACCGACGGGACGGCGACGACGAGCGCGGCGGCGCCGGCGAGCCCGGTGAGCCACCTCCGGCGGTGGGCCTTGAACTTCGGTGATGACACCGCGTCCTCCTCGGGATTGCGGGCGCAGCCCAACGGCTGTGTGCGGAGAAAGAGTTGAGAGCAGTTCAGCTTCCTCGCTCTTCACTTCCACGCCAAGGGGTCGCAGGCGTACCGGTGGTGAAGCACAGCCCAATAGTTGGCTGCTGAGGTGAGGTCAGGAGGACATGTCCGGGAGGTCGGCCGCGGACTCCTCGGGCGTCAGGTCCGGCCGCAGCCGCAGCCAGGACGGCTGGCGCAGCAGCCCCGCCCGGGTACGGGTGCTGTAGCGGACCTCGCCGACCAGCCGGGGCACGACCCAGTGCGCGCCCGCCGCCTGCGGCACGGGGTCGAAGGGGCACACGTCCGTCGCGGCGGCCCGCAGCAGCGACGCGAGTTCGACCCGCTCGGCCTGGCTCCAGCCGGTGCCCACCCCGCCGACGTACCGCAGCCCCGACGCGGACCGCTGGCCGACCAGGACGGCGCCGGGCAGCCCCGACAGCCGGCCCTTGCCGGGCAGCCAGCCGCCGACCAGGACGTCCGCGACGCGCATGTTCCGGATCTTGATCCAGGCTCGGGAACGCACGCCCGGCTCGTACACCGAGTCCAGCCGCTTGCAGACGAGCCCTTCCAGACCGTGCGCGCGGGTCGCCTCCAGGGCCTCGCGTCCGTGCCCGACCAGAGCCCCGGGCGTCGACCAGAACGGCCCCTCCAGCGCCAGCGACTCCAGCCGGGATCTGCGCTGCAGATAGGGCAGCGGCAGGAGGGAGCGGCCGCCGAGGTGCAGGACGTCGAACAGCACGAGGTGCACGGGCGCCGTCGCCGCCAGCCGTGCGGCCTTGCCCGGTGCCTGGACCAGCCCCATCCGGGCCTGCAGCAACTGGAAGTCGGCCCGGCCCCGTTCGTCCAGGGCGAGGACCTCGCCGTCCAGCACGGCCGGTGTGGCGCCGAGAGCGTCTCCCAGGGGGCGCAGTTCGGGGTAGGCGCCGGTGATGTCCTCTCCCGAGCGGGCGCGCAGCGTGATGCTGCCGTCTCCGGCGAGGTACACCACGGCCCGCTGCCCGTCCTGCTTGGTCTCGTAGGCCCAGCGCGCGTCGTGGGCCGCGAGCGGCAGCCGGCCCGGGGTGGCGAGCATCGGGGCGATGAGGGGGAGTGTCACGGGTGAGGTGTGGACACGGCCGGACCGATGCACGCCGCACACGCGCCGGTTTCGCCTGAACGGCGCTGTGGCGACGCGCCCTCGGTACGCGTCCGGCGCCACCGGAGGGGCCGCCACCAGGCCGCCCTGGCAGGCGCTGACGACCGGCTGCGCGCGGTCCCGGGCACCGGACACTCGCCGATGTCGGAGGCAGCCGGCCCGCCGGGGCGTCGGCCAGGGGCAGGTGGTGAGCGACGAGGTCGTGCAGCGCCCGGGCGACGCTGACCCGCTCCGAAACGCGCTTACGGGACGGAAAGCAGGTGGTGCCGGCAGGGGTCGGTGTCAGGCGCCCGTGCACGTCGTCCGACGGACCGGTCGCCGCGAGGGCCCGTCAGAGGCCGAGGGACTTGGCCACGGCGTTCGCCCGCCGGGGGCGTGGCCCCGCGCTGTAAATTACTTGAGTTACGCAACAAGATGGTAAAGTGGGGCTCATGCCCACCGAACCGCTGCCTCTGCCCTCCGTCGCCTCGCCGGAAGTGATCGAGATCGAGCGCGCGCTCACTCGCATCACCTATCTGAGCACCCGCGCCCGCCAGCACGACCGGCTGATGACGCTGGCCGGCGTCCCTCTCGACCGCGCCGCCGTGGCGCTGCTGCGGCAGGTGGCCGACTCCGAGCCGCTGCGGCCGGGGGAGCTGGCCCAGCGCCTGGGCGTGGAGGCCTCCCATGTGACGCGCACGGTGCAGCAGCTCCAGAAGTCCGGATACGTCACCCGGGTCCCCGACCCCCAGGACGGCCGGGCCCAGCGGATCGAGCTCACCGAGGCCGGTCGCGCGGCCATCGACCGGGTCCGCGACGCGGGCGCCCGGGGGATGCAACTGGCGCTCTCCGACTGGTCCCCGGAGGAACTGGGCCGGCTCGCCACGCTCTTCCACCGCATGGTCGACGACTTCCTCGCCCATGCCGCCGAAGAGGAGCCCGAGCAGCCGGCCGCCGCGCCCCGCGTCTGACGCTCAGGCGCGTGAGCCGGCCCCGGCCGGAAAAGCGGTCGCCGAAACCGGCTCGCGCAGGCCGCGCAGCAGGAGCCAGGCCACCACGGGCGGCAGGACCAGCGGCAGCAGGGCCGTCCGCAGGGACGTGGCGTCCGCGAGCGCGCCCAGAGCCGGAGCCGCCGCGCCCCCGACGCTCACGGTCAGCCCCAGGGTGACACCGCTCGCGGTGCCCACGCGCCGCGGCAGGCAGTCCTGGCCCAGCGTCACGTGCAGCGAGAACGGGACGTACAGCCCGGCCGAGGCGAGCGCGACGAACAGGAGCAGGGGCGGGCCCGGGACCAGCAGCACACCGGCCACGGCCACCACCGTCAGGGCGTACGAGTGGCGTACGACCCCGAGTCGCCCGTAGCGCTCGGCCAGCCGGCTCCCCGCCAGCGTCCCCACCGCACCGCCCGCGTACAGCACGCACAGCGCGGCCGTTCCCGCCGCCGCCCCACCCCCGGTGCGCTCGCGGACGTACAGCGGGACGAACGTGCTCAGGCCGACGAAGACGATCGACCGGCACACCACCGCCCCCGACAGCCGCAGGAACGACGGCCAGTCGTCCCGGGCCGCCCCCTCGGCCGCCGCCGGGGCGGGCCCGGTGCGGTCGGCCGCCGAGCGGACCGCCGCCACGCACAGCGCCACGCCCGCCAGGGCCGGCAGGCCCAGCAGCGGCGAGGCCCGCAGCCCCCAGGTCGCGACCACGGCCGCGACCAGCGGCGGAGCGAGTGCGAAGCCTACGTTCCCGCCGAGCGCGAACCAGGCCATCGCCGTGTGACGGCCGCCCGAGACGGCACGGGCCGCCCGCGCGGCCTCCGGGTGATAGGCGGCGACGCCGATCCCGGACACGGCCACCGCCGCCAGGGTGAGCGCGTACGAGCCGCCGACCCCGCTCAGCGCGATCCCCGTACCGGAGGCCGCCACGCTGAGCGGCAGCAGCCACGGCATCGCCCACCGGTCGGTCAGCACACCGAACAGCGGCTGTGCCACCGACGACAACAGGGAGGCCGCCAGCACGATCCCGGAGGCGGCGGCATAGGAATAGGCCCGCTCGGACACGAAGAACGGGACCAGCGCGGCCACCGCCCCCTGGTACACGTCCACACAGGCGTGGCCCAGGGACATCACGGTGACGGCTCGGTTCTTCGCAGTGACGGTCCGGCTCTTCGGGGTTCGGTTTCTCGGCACGCTGCGATCGTCGTGGCCGGGACGCCTGTCGCGCTTCCGATAATCTGCCGTCCTGTGTCGAACATCCGCCACGACGGCCGGGCCGCCCCCGTCCGTCACGCTCCCAAGGCGCCCACCCGCGCCCAGCCGCTCGCCGCCGGCGAGCGCATCGACGCACACCGGCACGACGACCACCAGATCGTCTACGCGGGCTCCGGCGTCCTGGCCGTCACCACCGACGCCGGCACCTGGTTCGCCCCCGGCACCCGCGCCCTGTGGGTGCCCGCCGGGACCGCGCACGCGCACCGGGCCTACGGCCATCTCGACCTGCACCTGGTCGGCCTGTCCGCCGACGACAACCCGCTCGGCCTGGACGCCCCGACGGTCCTCGCCGTCAGCCCGCTCCTGCGCGAGCTGATCCTCGCCTACACCCGCGCCCCCGAGGACACGAGCCCCGAACGCGACCGCCTGCTCGCCGTCCTGCGCGACCAGCTCCGCGCCTCCCCGCAGCAGCCGATGCGGCTGCCCACCCCGGTCGACCCCCGGCTCGCCGCGGTCTGCGCACTCGTCCACACGAACCCCGCCGACCAGCGCACCCTGGCCGCCCTCGGCGCCGCGACCGGCACCGGCGAACGTACCCTCAGCCGCCTCTTTCGCCACGAGTTCGGCATGACCTTCCCCCAGTGGCGCACCCAGTCCCGCCTCTACCACGCCCTGCGCCTGCTGGCCGACGACACACCCGTCACCACGGTCGCCCACCGCTGCGGCTGGTCCTCCGCCAGCGCGTTCATCGACGTGTTCCGCACGGCGTACGGCTACACCCCGGGCCGGCACCGGCGGAGCGCCCGGCGCACCCTCCCGGCGGGCAACAGCACCGTGCCGCCCGCGAGTTGAGGTCCCCGACCAGGTACCCCGACTGCGTACCCCGCCTCCGGTCGCCCCGCTGCCCTCCCGTAATCTCGGGCGCGAGGTCATCTGAGGAGGAACCGTGCCCCGGTCCGAACGCTCACCCCTGCTGCTGGCAGGTCTGCTGGCCGGCATGGGCGTAGCCCACTTCGCCGTGCCGCGCCCGTTCGACGCGATCGTCCCGCGCGCGCTGCCCGGCTCGCCCAGGACCTGGACGTACGCCAGCGGTGTCGCCGAACTGGCGCTGGCGGCCGGTGTGGCCCTGCCCCGGACCCGCAGGACGGCCGCGCTGGCGACGGCGGCGTTCTTCGTCGGCGTCTTCCCCGCCAACGTCAAGATGGCGTGGGACTGGCGTCACCGCCCCACCCCGCTCAAGGCCGCCGCCGTCGGCCGCCTGCCCCTGCAGGCGCCCCTCGTGCTGTGGGCCCGCAGCGTCGCCGACCGCACCGACATCGTGAACACCCTGGAGGGACGGGCATGACCAAGGCTCTGGAGACCGGCGACGTCGTGGAGGACTTCGCCCTGCCGGACGAGACCGGCACCGTGCGCACTCTGACGGACCTGCTCGCCGAGGGGCCGGTGGTCCTCTTCTTCTACCCCGCCGCCCTGACCCCGGGCTGCACCGCCGAGGCCTGCCACTTCCGTGACCTGGCCGCCGAGTTCGCCGCCGTCGGCGCCCGCCCCGTCGGCATCAGCGGGGACTCCGTCGACCGTCAGCAGGAGTTCGCCGGCAAGCACACGCTCGGCATGCCGCTGCTGTCCGACGCCGACGGCGCGGTGCGGGAACGGTTCGGCGTGAAGCGCGGCTTCTCCCTGGCCCCCACCAAGCGGGTCACCTTCGTCATCGGGCAGGACCGCACCGTCCTGGAGGTCGTGCGTAGCGAACTGCGCATGAACACCCACGCCGACCGCGCCCTCGACGTGCTGCGCACCCACCGCGCCTGAGGGCCGGGGGCCGGACCGGCGCGGTTGATGCGGCGGGACAAAGGGACCATTCTGGACGGCATGGAGCATGTCGTCGCTGCGGCGGTCATCGATGTCCGCGGCATCGTGACGGGCTGGAGCGAGGGTGCCCGTCTGCTGACGGGCCATACGGCCGAAGAGGCCGTGGGGCGGGCGGTGACCGATCTGCTCGCCGGGGAGCTCCCGAGGGTTCCGGCGTCGGCGTGGACCCGGCCCGTCGTGGTACGCCACCGCGACGGCCGACACGTCACCCTGACCGTCACCGCCTGCCCGGTGCTGGGCCCCGACGGGGAGCCCGTCGGCTGGACCCTCACCGCCGAACGGCCCTCGGCCTCGGCCCCGGAACCGACCCTCGCGGGGCGGGCCTTCCAGCAGGCGTCCATGTCGATGTCCGTCTTCGACCTCCACCAGCACTATCTGCGTCTGAACGAGGTCGCCTGCAAGGTCATGGGCGTCTCCGAGGACGCTCTGCTCGGCCGCCACTTCCCGGACACCCTCCAGGAGTCCGAGCACAGCCGCGGCTTCAACTGGCACCTCCGCCATGTCGCCGAGACCGGCCGCCCGATCCGCTACGAGAGCTGGACCGGCGCCCCCTCCCTCAACCGGGAGCACGCGTGGACCACCGAGATGTGGCCCTTGCGGGAGTCGACGGGCGAGGTCGTCGGTGTCGCCCTGGCCTCCTTCGACAGCACCGATCAGTACCTCGCCCGCCAGCGGCTGGCCCTGCTGAACGAGGCCGCGGCCTCGATCGGCACCACTCTCGACATGGTGCGCACCACCGAGGAGGTGGTCCATCTCCTCGTTCCCCGGTTCGCCGACTTCGTCAGCGTCGACCTGCTGGACTGGGTCCTCGGCGCCGAGGAGCCGCCGCCCGTCCCGGACGGCGAGGTCGTGCTGCGCCGGGTCGCCCACGGGTCCGCCCACGAGGGCACCCCGGAGGCAGCGGTCCGTCTCGGCGAGACCGACGTCCATCCGCCCTTCAGCCCGCCCGCACGCGCCCTGCGGGAGGGGCGCGCCATCCGTCTGCAGGCGGGTGAGCCCGATTTCATGCAGTGGGTCGCCGAACGCAACGCGCGCGCCCCCGAGGGACGCCGCCACCGGACCGGCGTTCACTCGGTGATCTCGGTGCCTCTGCGAGCCCGCGGCACCACCCTCGGCGTCCTGGTCGGCGTCCGTATCGCCCATGTCGACGACTACGAGGCCGACGACGCCGTCTTCGCCGAGGAACTCGCCAGCCGGGCCGCCGTCTGTATCGACAACGCCCGCCGCTTCGCCCGCGAACGCACCACCGCACTCACCCTCCAGCACAGCCTGCTGCCCCGGGGCCTGCCCGGACAGGCCGCCGTCGAGGTGGCCCACCGCTATCTGCCCAGCGGCTCCACCGCGGGCATCGGCGGCGACTGGTTCGACGTCATCCCGCTCTCCGGCAGCCGGGTCGCCCTCGTCGTCGGGGACGTCGTCGGGCACGGCATCCCCTCCTCGGCGACCATGGGACGGCTCTGCATGGCCGTGCGCACCCTCGCCGACGTGGACCTGCCGCCCGACGAGCTCCTCACCCACCTCGACGACCTCGTCACCCATCTGGCGGCCTACGACCAGGGCGGCGACGACGTCGCCGAGCTGGGCGCCACCTGCCTCTACGCCGTCTACGACCCCGTCAGCCGCCGGCTCACCCTCGCCGCAGCCGGCCACCCCGCACCGGCCCTCGTCCTGCCCGACGGCACCGCACGCCTCGTCGACATGACCCCCGGGCCCCCGCTCGGCGTCGGCGGACTGCCCTTCGAGGCCGTCGAGCTGGAGCTGCCCGAGGGATGCGTCGTCGCCCTCTACACGGACGGTCTGATCGAGGACCGCGACCGTGACGTCGACCGCGCCACCGGCGAACTGTGCAACGCCCTGACCGCACCAGCCGCCACCCTCGACGCCCTCTGCGACACGGTGCTCAAGGCCGTCCTGCCGGAGGAGCCGAGCGACGACGTCGCCCTGCTGCTCGCCCGCACCCGCGCCCTCGGCACGGACCAGGTCGCCACCTGGGACGTCACCCCGGACCCCGCGCAGGTGGCCGCCACCCGGCAGGCCGCCACCGAGCAACTGTCCGCCTGGGGCCTTCAGGAGGCCGCGTTCGTCACCGAACTCGTCGTCAGTGAACTCGTCACCAACGCCATCCGCTACGGCGCGCCCCCCATCCAGCTCCGCCTGATCCGCGACCGCACCCTCATCTGCGAG
This sequence comes from Streptomyces sp. NPDC050121, assembly GCF_044460385.1. Lineage (NCBI taxonomy): Bacteria > Bacillati > Actinomycetota > Actinomycetes > Kitasatosporales > Streptomycetaceae > Streptomyces > Streptomyces sp. NPDC050121. Next base: position 18,856 of record NZ_JBITJV010000042.1, read on the forward strand.
GTCTCCGACGGCAGTTCCACCTCGCCCCACCTGCGCCGCGCCCACGCCTTCGACGAGGGCGGCCGCGGACTGCTGCTCGTCGCGCAGCTCACTCAGCGCTGGGGCAGCCGGCAGACGGGCCGGGGCAAGACGATCTGGGCGGAGCAGTCGCTGGAGCCGCAGTGAGCGGCACGCAGGGCCGGGCGGGCGCGGCGCGCCGTGCTCGCAGGACGGAGCGCCGCCGCAGGAGCGCCCCCCGATCACCGACAGGGCGACCAGGGCCACGGCGGGGCCGCCCAGCGTGAGGATCCGCTGAAGAGACGTCGCCGCGGCGTAGCCGACGCCGGCTTCGGCCGCCGCCCACAGACCGGCGGCGGCGACGCTGTAAGGGGCGATGCGGCGGTAGGGCAGCCGGGTGGCGCCCGCGAAATGGGGGGGCGAGCGTGCGGACCACGGGCACGAAGCGGGCCAGGAAGACGGCCCGGCCGTCGTGGCGCGTCATCAGGGACTCCGCCCGCCGCCAGGCGGTGCCGGGGATGCGCCGGCCCACGGCGCCCGCTCGCGGCCTCGGACGTCGAGCATCTGCGCGTGGAGGCGCAGCTGCGCGAAGAGGCGGCCCGTGCCGCGGAGCGGTCCCGTATCTCCACCGAAATGCACGATGTGCTCGCCCACCGGCTGAGCCCACCGGCTGAGCCTGATCTCCCTGCACACCGGTGTTCTCGCCACCAGGAGCGCCACCCTGCCCGCCCCGGTCGTCGAACGCCTCGGTCTGCTGCGCACCGCGTCCGTCGAAGCCCTGGCCGACCTGCGGGACGTGCTCGGTGCCCTAAGCGACGCCGACGCCACGCAGCCGGGTTCCGCGCTCACGCCCGCCGTGAGGGACGTGCGGGAACTGGTCGACGAGGCCCGTTCCGCCGGCCGGCGCGTCGAGCTGATCACGGACGGCGAACCCGAGCAGGCCCCCACCACCCACCGGCTGGCGGTGTACCGCATCGTCCAGGAACTGGAAGTCACGGACTCACCGGCTGACCGGAAAAGACGCCGCTCAGAACTCCTCGTGCACCTCGGGGTCCCCGCCCAGGCGCTCGGGCACCCGGTCCGCGATCGCCGCCATCTGCGCCGGGCCGAGTTCGAAGCCGAAGACATCGAGGTTGGCGCGCTGCCGCTCGGGGCTCGACGACTTCGGGATGGGGACCGCGCCGAGCTGGAGGTGCCAGCGCAGCACGACCTGGCCGGGAGTCACGCCCAGCGCCTCGGCGACGGAGACGACGGCCGGATCGTCCAGGAGCGCCGAGCCGCGGCCCAGCGGGCTCCAGCTCTGCGTGCGGACGCCCTTGGCCTCGTGGAAGGCGCGCAGCGCGTCCTGCGGGAAGAGCGGGTGCAGCTCGATCTGGTTGACGGAGGGCAGCACGCCCGTCTCCTTCTCCAGCCGTTCGATGTGCTCGGCGGTGAAGTTGGAGACGCCGATCGAGCGGACCAGGCCGTCCTCGCGCAGCTTGATCATGGCCCGCCAGGAGTCGACGTACTTGTCGACCCGGGGCAGCGGCCAGTGGATCAGATACAGGTCCAGGTAGGCGAGACCGAGCCGCTGCCGGGACTCCTCGAAGGAGGCGAGGGTCTCCTCATAGCCATGATGACGGCCGGGCAGCTTCGTGGTCACCACGATCTCCTCGCGCGCCACCCCGCTCCGGGCCACCCCGCGGCCGACCCCGCTCTCGTTGCGGTAGTTCGCCGCCGTGTCGAGCAGCCGGTAGCCGAGGCCCAGCGCCCCGGCCACCGCCTCCTCCGCCTGGGCGTCGTCCATCGGCCAGGTGCCCAGGCCCAGGGCCGGGAGCTTCGTGCCGTCGTTGAGCGGGTGCGCCGGGATGTTGATCACGATGGGGCCTTCCCTCGACTGTGTCGTCCCTCCAGCCTCGGGGACAGGGGGCGCATCGATCAACCGGAGCGCCGCCAGCCCAGCGCCGGACCCAGCTTCGTCGCCATGTCGGTCAGGATCTGCACATAGTCCTCGTGCTCGAAGGTGAACGGCAGCGCGAAGGCGACCTCGTCGATCTCACGGAACGCGGCGTGGGCGTGCAGGCGTTCGGCGATCTCGTCCGAGGAGCCCACCAGGTCGGGTGCGAACAGCAGCCGGGCCGGGCCCTGCGGGGAGGTCGTACGGGGCAGCCGCTTGGCCACGAACTCCTCGTATTTCACGCGCTGTTCGGGTGAGGCGGAGTCGGTGGGGATGACCACGAGGCCCTGGGAGACGCGGGCGGATTCGGCGTCGGCGTGGGCGGCGCGGAAGGCGCGGATGTGGGAGAGCTGGATCTCGGCGAAGTCCCGTGTGTCGTCTGGGCCTTCGGCCTTGACGACGCTGCTGGTGAGGAAGTTCATGCCGTGTTCCCCGGCCCACTCGGCCGAGTTCAGGCTGCCCCCGCCATACCACAGCCTGCGGCCGAGGCCCGGGGAGTGCGGCTGCACCCGGTCGGAGAACACCTCGAAGCCCTCGACCCCGCTGAAGTCGGTGGCGGACTTACCGCGTACGAAGTCCAGCAGCCGTCGCACCCGCTCGTAGCCGAAGTCCTCCGCGCCGGACGTGTCCGGGTACAGGGCCTCCTTGACCTGGTCGTAGTGCATCGGCGGGCCGACGCTCACCCCCGGGTTGAGCCGGCCCCCGGACAGGATGTCGACCGTCGCCAGGTCCTCCGCGAGACGCAGCGGGTTCTCCCAGCCCAGCGGGATGACCGCGGTGCCGAGCTCGATCCGGCGGGTGCGTTGCGAGGCCGCCGCCAGCACGGCCACGGGGGAGGAGATGCCGTACTGCAGGTGGCGGTGGCGCACCCAGGCGCTGTCGAAGCCGAGCCGTTCGCCCAGCTCGATGATCTCCAGGGTGGTCTCGTGACCCCGGCCGGGGTCGTCCCCTTCGAACAGTCCGATGGTGAGGAAGCCCAGCTTGCGCAAGGGGCGTGAGGTCGGCGACACGGACTCCTCCAGCGGTCGTACGTCGGTTCTGCCCCGATTCTGGCAGGCGAACATTGCGTGCGTGTGATCAGATCAGCGGGATGGTGACCGCGTCCTCGACCGGCGGGTTCAGTTCCTGCGCGAGATTGCCGGTGGCCGCGTAGCAGCGCAGCCGGACCGACTCCGGCGTCACGTCCAGCCGCAGGAAGCACTTGAAGAACGGCGGGCTGTACGTCGCCGAGCTCGGCGAGAACAGCTGGGTGTAGATCTTGCGGACGGGCAGCCGGAACCGTTTGCGGCGGTCCGGGCGGCTCCCGGTGCCCAGCAGGCCGGCGATCAGCCGGATCCGCCGCGTCACCCGCACCTCCGGGCCCGGCGTCCGGGTCGGCCCGATGCCCAGCCGCTCGGCGACGACCGCCTGGCCCTCGGCCTCGGTGAGCGCGAAGAAGCGGCGCAGCCGCAGCCGGCGCCCGTAGAGTCGGCTGTAGAAGGCGAGGGAGTCGCCGCGCAGCGGATAGCAGCGGAAGTCCTCCTCGGTGACGCCGGCGACGGACACCCGGGGGATGGTGTGCGTGGCGTGCATGAAGGCGCCCCCGCCTCCCGAGACCACGTACTGCAGGGTCCGGCCGTCCGCCAGCCGCACCGGATAGCGCTGGTAGTTGTGGATGTCGCCGCCTATCGCCGCAACGTAGCGGTGCTCGGGCGCGCTGACGATGTCGTCGACGGTGCCGCCGCCCTCGATGGGGCACGGGTGGTGCTCGCCGTCGACGTACAGGGGTGAGCCGGTGATGAGGATCTTCGGCCGCGGCCCCCGGGACACCTCGCGCAGCCACGCGCCCTGTTCGGCGTCCAGGGTGCCCAGCAATCCGGTGTCGATCCCTATGATCCGCACCGGGCCTGCGTCGATCGCCCAGTACGGCCCCGGCTGCACGGCCTGTTGGACCGGGGCCGACCTCAACTCGCGTGCTTCGGGAAGCCGTTGACCGTCACCCGGGCGCGGCCGGTGCCACAGCAGGGACCGCAGCCAGGCCCGGCTGAGGAGGCGCGGCGCGGGCTCGGCGGGCAGGGGCGGGGCGTCGCCGCAGAAGACCCGCATGAACGCGCCGAGGTCCTCGTACCAGTCGTGGTTGCCCGGTATCGCGTAGATGGGGGCGCGGTAGTCGCGGTACGGGCGGAAGAACTTGGTGCCGTAGTCGTCGGCGCTGCCGACCGGGTAGATGACGTCACTGGCGACGACGGCGAACGACGTGCCCTGACTGACCCTCAGAAAGCCCGGCACGACGGCGTACTGGGGATCGTCGCCCTCGCCGGTGTCGCCGATGACCATGAAGGAGAAGTCGTCCGGGTCCTGACGCCGGATCATTTTGTCGGCGGGGGCGCCGGCCGCCGCGCGCTGCGCCACCAGGCGGCCACGGGTGCGGCCCGTCGGGTCGCCGAACCAGGAGGCCAGCACGCCGTTGCGGGCGGCCCACAGCGTCCGGGGATTCAGCCACGAGATCTTCTCGACCCGGCCCGGCATGAGCTGCTGGTAGGCGCCGCGTTCGGCGCCGCCCCAGCCTGCGCCTTCGGCGGTATCGCGTGAGGAGTCAGACACCGCTGCACCGTAGCAATGATCCAATGCACGGCCACGGGCGGGTGCTCCCGCGCGTCCCTCCCGCGCCCGCCGGGCTCGAGGTCGCCCTCGACAGGGCGCAGGCTACCGCCGAGGAACGCGGCGCGGTGGCTACCTCGACCACGCCGACCGATACCGCCGCGCCGAGGAGTTCCTCACCGTCGCCCGACGATCAGCACGGACAGCGCCACGGTGGGCGGGGCGTAGTCGATGTCCCCGTTGAGCCGCAGCGCCGCCATGCCCAGGTAGTGCATGGCCGCGACCCCGAGACCGGTGACGACGCCCGCGAGCGACAGTGACCCGCGGGCGGCACCCCGGTAGCCCACGATGAACACGCCGACGCCGACCAACCGCGATCGCGACGGCGAGGCTGAGCACCGTCAGACCGGCGTGGTAGCCGATCCGTGTCTCCTCCACCTGGAAGCCGATCATGGCGATGAAGTGCATCGTCCAGATGCCACAGCCGATCGAAGCGGTCCCCAGGGCCAGCCAACCCGGCTTCCACGAATCGTTGTTGAGCAGCGTCCGCACGATACAGCGCAGCCCCAGAGCTCCTCCTTAAGTATCGGCGGACCCGCAGCCGGACTATGCCCCGGTGAGAGCCCAGCCTTTCATTCAGGTCGCGTTGATGCGTGCTGTGCGCGCGCCTCGCCTGTTTCCGGCAGTCCGGGCACCGGCCGGGGCGAGCGGTGGACACAGCCTCCACCACCAGGACGTCGGAGGAGTCGCTGACGCGCTCCACTCGCACATCGATCCGGGAAACAGCACAGCCTCGACCGTCTTGCCCGCCATGCCGGGACATACTCTGCCGAAACGATCCCTCGCTCCCTTCGCTGACCTGGGGATTCACGGAACTGCGGACAGAGCCTTGAAAACCCCACCCTCCGCTCAGGGGGGCCCAGACCTGCTCACCTTCGCTCCTCACCCATCGGCCTGGGCTCCAAGCGGCTTCTGGCTACTCGGTTTCGCAGTTCCGCTCCGCCTGCAGTCCTCGTACGGTGAGCTGCACCTGATGACGACCGTGACCACCTTCGCCACCGCCGTTGACATAACGCTTGCCGAGCTGAAGCTGGAGGCGTTCCTGCCGGCCGACGCGGCGACAGCCGAGGCACTCTCGGCGGCCGCCGGGCCAATGGGCGCCGCTGCTGCTGCGGATCAGGCCCCCGGGAACATGTAATCGGCCTTGATCCGGCCGTCGTCGTCGAGCACGAGAATGTCCAGGCCGCCGCCCACTACGTCGTCGGTTTCGGTGGACACCGTCTCCCAACGGAACTTGACCACGCCATTGAGGCGCACCGCGTCGGCGCGGGCCCGGAAGGTGAATCCCTCTTTCTCGACGAACCGCTCGTAGCTTCGCGCCACTCTGGCTTCGATGGCGTCGTACCCCTGAGCCTCCAAAATCGTGTGGTCGAAGCCGAGTTCCGCGGCGATCTCTCTGATCTCCGCGGGCGGGTGAAGGATATGGGTGCCGTCCTCGGCCCACAGCCGCTCGATGGCCGCGCGCCGTTCGGCGGCGTCCGACAGCGTCCATTGAGCCATGTAGCGGTCAGCCAGGTGCTGCGGGTCGATCTCGATCATGTGAAACTCCTTGCAGGGCACGTCTCTTCGGATCAGATCGTGCAATGCGCGGCAATGACCGACAATTCCCTGCAGGGAATGGACCTTCAAGACAGCGACGACAGCGGTCGTACATGAGCTCAGCTTGTCGCTTATCCCTTCATCGGGGCGGGGGTGTGTCAATTTAACGGCTGATCTTGGTTGTTGAGGTTCAGTTGTTGGCCGGGGTGAGCCGGCCCTCGAAGGCGATCTGGAACGCGTTGAGGGGTGCCTTCCAGCGCGTGGTCCACCTCTTGCGGCCCTGGCCCGTCGGGTCGAGGCTCATCAACGCCGTGTAGACGCATTTGAGGGCGGCGGCTTCGTTGGGGAAGTGGCCGCGGGCCCGGACGGCCTTGCGTATGCGGGCGTTGACGCTCTCGATGGCTTTCGACGAGCAGATGACCTTGCGAATCTCGTCCGCTCAGTTCAGCGGGTCGAGCGTCAGGTACGCCTGGCGCGGCGCGCCGTCGTGGACGAGCGACTCCTGCTGTCCGACGTCGTCGAAGGCGAACGCGTACGCCTTCCCGTCGGCCATCTGCGCGTGGATCCTGCGCGCGTAGTGGTTGGTCACCGCGTCCTGGTAGAAGTTCGCCGTCGTGGTGTCCGGCTGGTTGCTTTCGACGAGCAGCGTGGAGCGGTTGAAGCCCGCGCACAGGGTGCGGGAGATGGGCCCGCGCACGGCGTCGTTCGGGGCGTCGAGGAGCCTGTGGCAGCCGAAGATGCTCGCTGCGTCCGGTTTCTGGAAGCTGGTGAGGACCGTTCCGGAGGCGTTGGTGAAGTTCATGACCCCGCCCGAGACGCGGCCGTAGTACTTCGTGCCCGGCTGGTCGGCGAACGGCGTCACGGTCAGGGTCGTCGTGGCGTACTTCTGCCAGACGCGGTTGACGTAGTCGTCCATGACGTTCGCCGGAAGGGCCCCGGTCTCCACCCCGTACAGCGGGGAGATCGCCCGCAGCACGGTCCCGTCGGACCGGCTCTGGACGAGGTTCGCCCAGCCGCCGGGCTGAGCGCGCAAGGCGGAGAAGAACCCGTTGTAGCCGCCGGTCCTGAGATGCCCGGTGCTCACCGTGCTCCCGTCGGCGCGCTGCACGCCGACCGCGTACGGCGCGGAGAACATGTCGACCTGGGTGCTGTTCAGCCACAGCCCGGAGTCGTTCAGCGTGTACTCCGACCAGTTGAACAGGATGTCGCGGTTCGGGTCGCTCGGGTTCTGCACGGCCGGCTGCACCAGCCCGCCGGTGGTCAGGCGGAAGTCGAGCTTGCGTCCGTACGAGAAGTAGATCCGGCCCGAGAACTTCGGGATGCGGATCGTGGCGGACTGTCCGGCGGCCGGTCCCGTGATCGACGCGTCGGGCGCCGGGGTGGGCGGGGTGCCGCCGGCGGGCCAGGCGTGGAAGGCGCCGTTCGCGTCCGCCCAGCCCTGCTGTCCCGTCGCCGACAGGGTGCCGAGGTTGTAGACGTGCAGGGCGTCGCCACGGCCGGAGTTGTTGGTGATCTTGAGCGGGACGGTGTCGGGGACGGCGGCCGCGGCCGGCGGTCCCAGGGTGAGCAGCGCGCCGATGAGGGCGATCGCCGCGAGCAGTGCCGTGCTGATCCTGGTGAGCACTCTCCACCTCCGTGCGGGGGAGGCCTGTGGGGCAGGCCTGTGGGGGTTGGTCCGTACCTGTTGAGAGCGCTCTCAACGTGACATCGGGATGTGCTCATGTCAACAAGGTGAACGAAAGAGGGCGTCCGCGGCACGGCCTGCCACGGACGCCCCCGTCAAGGGAGTCGGGGTCAGAAGGTCCGCTTCAGCAGATCCAGCAGCGCGGCCCAGTGCCGCTCCGCGGCCTGCTCGTCGTAGGCGGAGGTGTCGGCCTGCGTATAGCCGTGCTCGGCGCCGGTGTAGACCTCGCAGGTGTGCCGGACACCGGCGGCGGTGAGGGCCTCCTCGAAGCGCTCGATCTGCTCCGGCGGCAGGCCGGGGTCGTTGTCGGCGTGGCCGAAGTACACCTCGGCCGTGATGTGTTCGGCCGCCAGATGCGGGCTGTCCGGCGCGTCGGTGACAAGACGGCTGCCGTGGAAACCGGCCGCCGCCGCGATCCGGTCCGGATGGGCGCCGGCGGTGGGCAGGGTGAGCCGGGCGCCCATGCAGTATCCGGTCACCGCGACCGGACCCGCTGCGACCAGGGGGCTCTCCTCCATCCACCGCAGATACGCGTCCGCGTCCCGGACGATCAGCTCGGGGGTCAGCGCCAGCACCATCGGGTACAGCGTCTCGAAGATCTCCGGGCGCGCGGCGGGGTCGATGAACTCGGGCAACTCCATGACGGGGGCGCGCCCGTGGCGGTAGAACAAGTTGGGCACCAGCACCGTGTAGCCGGCTTCGGCGAGCCGGTCGGCCATCGACCGCAGGTGCGGACGCAGACCGAACGCGTCCTGGTACAGCAGCACGCCCGGCCGGGGCGTCCCGTCGCCCGGATGCGCGACATAGGCGTCCGCGACGCCGTCCTCGGTGGGGATGTCCACTGCTGTTCCCTGTACGGAGGTCATGGGGGTGCCTCTCTGCGCGGTTCACGACGAGCACTCGACCGGTCCGGCCGGGCCGGTCCGCGCTCATCGTTGCACGCACCACCGAACCGGCCGCGAGGGGCCCTGACCCGCGGGAGCGGCGGGGGAGTTACTCGAACCGGGAGGTGTCACCGGCCCCGTGCCGCACGATCTCCGCCTTGCCGTCGGAGAAGTCGATGACCGTCGTCGGCTCGGTGCCGCAGTCACCGGAGTCCACCACGCCGTCCACCACGTGGTCGAGCTGGTCCTTGATCTCCCAGCCCTGCGTCATCGGCTCGTCCTCGCCCGGCAGCAGCAGGGTGCTGGACAGCAGGGGCTCGCCGAGCTCGGCGAGCAGGGCCTGGGTGACGACATGGTCCGGGATGCGCACGCCCACCGTCTTCTTCTTCGGGTGCTGGAGCATGCGCGGCACCTCCTTCGTCGCCGGGAGGATGAAGGTGTAGCTGCCCGGCGTCGACGCCTTGATCGCGCGGAACACGTCCTTGTCCACCCGCACGAACTGGCCGAGCTGCGCGAAGTCCTGGCAGACGAGGGTGAAGTGGTGCCGGTCGTCCAGTTCGCGGATGGCCCGGATCCGGTCGATGCCGTCCTTGCTGCCCAGACGGCAGCCCAGCGCGTAGCAGGAATCCGTCGGGTACGCGATCAGCGCGTCCGCCCGGATGGCGGCAGCGACCTGGGAGATGGTGCGCGGCTGGGGGTTGTCGGGGTGCACGTCGTAGTACTTCGCCATTGGCTGAGCTTATGCCGTGCCGCGGCCGCCGGTCCTCTCGGCGGCGGCCCCCACGACGTGCGGCCTGCGAGCTCGCGGCGTGTCTTCCCGCGCTGCACCGGGCCCTGGACCGCCGGGCCGCGTCCGCCGTCCCGCATTCCGAGCCCTCCGAGGGCAGCTGTCCCTCACCGAGGATGAGCCGGGCGCGCTCGGCGCGGCGCTGGACGCGCTCGCCTCACCGACGCGCCACCTGCACAGCACCGCGCACCGAGCACCGCCCGCGCCCGTGTCGCCCGTTCCCGCACCGCACCCGTACACGGACCAGGCCCTGCTCCTCCACGCGGTCCGCCTCCGTGGTCACCGGCTGCCGTGCGGCGGGGGAGCGTTCGCACCGGGTGAGCGTTCGCATCCCGGTGAGGTAACGTCCCGGACCGATATGACTGGTTCGGCCCGCGCGGGCCGTGAGGGGACGAGGAGAGCGGCGAGATGGCCGGCCCGGACGACGAGAGCCTCCACACCGACCCGGCGGACGGCGCCGACGCGGCGTGGGCGCAGGAACTCCTCGGCCACCTGCGCCCCGCGGGACGCGACGTCGGCAGAATCGTCGAGTGGCTGGCGGACACCGCCGACGCGACCGTCTCCCTGCGCGACGACACCGGCGCTTTCCTCGCCGGAGCGCCGACCCCGCTGGACGAGAGCCTGGTCGCCGACATCACCGGCGGCCGCCTCGCCTCCGCCGCCTGGGAGGGCGGGGGCAGGTACGTGCGCCTGATCAGGGTCGAACTCCCGCGTCCGGCCGCCGCCGGCGTGCTCGCCGTCACCCGCACGCGCCCCTTCGACCGGCGCGCCTCCGACATCGTCACGCACACCGTGGGCGCCCTGGAACTCCTGCTGCGCGCACAGCAGACCGCGGCGACCGGACACCGCCTGGCCCGCGCCACCGCCGATCTGCGCCTGGCCATCCTGCAACTGCTCATGGTCGAGGACACCGTCGCCGCCCGCCGCGTCGCCGCCGGGCTGTGGCCCGGCCTGCTGGACACCGACACCGCCTGCGTCTACGTCGTCGAGAGCAGCCCCGAGGAACGCGACCGGCTCGCCGCGGCCTGCCTGGCGGCGACCCACGACGAAGCCCTCGTCGTGCGCTGCCCCGCCATGGACGGCCACGTCATCGTCGTCGTCCCGGACGACAGCGCCGGCCGCGCCCTGCGCGCCCTGTGCGACCGCCACCCCGGCGCGTTCCTCGGCGGCAGCGTCCGCCAGAGCCTCGCCCGCACCGCCACCGCCTACGGCCAGGCCGTCAGCGCCCTCGCCGTCGCCCGCTTCCGACCCGACAAGACGGCCGTCTACGCCGAACGCACCCACCCCGAACGCCTGATGGACCCCGAGGTCCTGCGCTCCTGGACGACCCGTCTGCTGCGCCCCCTCGACGTCCTGGCGCACCACACCCGCGCCGAACTCCTCGCCACCACCCGCCTCGGCCTGGAGTTCACGGCCGTCAGCGCGGCGAAGGTGCTCGGCGTCAGCCGCAACACCGTCCGCGCCCGCATGGAACGCGTCGAGGCCCTGCTGCGCACCGACTTCTCCGACCTCACCGTGCGGGCCGTCGTCCACCTCGCGCTCAACGCCCAGGTCGCCATCGCGGACGACCTCACGGGCGGTGAGCCGGCCCCCGCCCGCCTCGGTGAGCTGCTCGCCGGGCCCGCGCTGAGCGGCTGGGCGCAGGACCTGCTGGCCCGCCTCGACACCGACGGTCGTGACCTGCGCGGTACCCTGCGCGCCTGGATCGCCGTCGGCGGCAACGCCGAACGGGCCGCCCACCTGCTGGGCGTGCACGCGCAGACCGTCCGCGAACATGTCCGCAGCGCCGAACCCGTCCTGGAACGCCAGCTCCTCGCCGCCGGCAGCGACCTCTACGAAGTCGTCCTGGCCCATCTGGTGGTCGGCGACCTCGACCAGCCCGACCTGCACGGATCGGCCGGGCGGGCTGAATCGGGCCATCCGGACTCTGCTGTGCACAGGTGAGTCCTCCGGCCCCGTGAGCGGGCACCGGCACGATACACAACGCGGTCACCGGGCACGTAGATTCGGGGCACCGCGGTGGTGCGACCGGCACGGGGGACTGGTCGCGCCCCCGCGCCCCCTCAGTCCCGCAACCGGACCGGGATCTCCTGCCAGCCGCTCGCGATGAACGAGGGGACCTGCCGCAGCTCCCCGGCACCGGTGTCCAGCCGCAGGCCGGGGAAGCGGTCGAACAGGGCGGGCAGCGCCGTCAGTGCCTCCATCCGGGCCAGTGGGGCCCCGATGCACCGGTGCACACCGATCCCGAAGGCCAGATGGTCGTCCGCCGCGCGCGCCGCGTCGAACACCTCCGCGTCCGGCCCGTAGTGCGCCGGATCCACGTTCGCCGCCGCGTACGTCGTGATGATCGCGTCCCCGGCGGGAATCGTCACGTCACCGACCTTCAGATCGCTGACCGCGAAGCGCAGCGGCAGCGTGGCGATCGACGGATACAACCGCAGCGTCTCGTCCACGACCGCCTCCCAGCCGATCTCGCCGCGTCGCACCGCCGCCAGCTGCTCGGGGCGGTGCAGCAGCGCCACCACCGCGTTCCCGATCAGGTTGACGGTCGTCTCGAAGCCGGCCCCGATGACCAGCAGCAGCGTGTACAGCAGCTCCTCGTCGCTGAGCCGGTCGCCCTCCTCGTCGCGCACCCGGATCAGCTCGGTCGTCATGTCGTCGCCCGGGTGCTCGCTCTTGTGGGCGATGAGCGAGCCCAGCACGGTGCCGATCTGCTCCTGCACGAAGGCGGCGTGCTCCGGGCTCGGGTCGGAGGTGTCCATGATCGCCGCGATGAGCCGGCCGGTGGCCGCCCTCAACTCCTCGGGCACGCCGAAGAGTTCGCAGATGATCCGCAGCGGCAGCGGGTGCGCGAAGCCGGACTTCAGATCGACGGTGTCCGCACCCTTGTCGAGCGTGTCCAGCAGCTCCGCCGTGATCGCCTCCACTCGCTCACGCAGCGCCTCCGTACGGCGGTGGGTGAAGCTCGGCGCCACCAGTCTGCGCAGCCGCGTGTGGTCCGCGCCGTAGGTGGAGAGCATGTTGATCACACCGACCCAGCCCAGGATCCAGCCCCAGGAGGGGTGTTCGCCGAGCTCCGCCCACTGCCGCCAGTGCCGCCGGGGGTCCTTGCTGACCTGCGGGTCCAGGATCAGCGCCTTGAGGGTGTCGTACCCGGTGGGCGCCCAGGCCGGGATGCCGCCGGGCAGTTCGACGGGCACGATCGGGCCCAGGGCGCGCAGCCGGGCGCTCTCGGCGTGCACGTCGGCGCCGAACGGGTCGAGGACGATGCGGTCGGTCACGGTCACGAACGGACTCCTGAGGGGTCGGGAGAGGAACTGGCGGAGCGGGCGCTGAATCGGACGGGCAGAGCGGTCAGCGAGCGGTGGAACGGGCCGGGCCGCCAGGTCAGCCGCTCGCGCGGCACGACGGGGTCGAGGTCGGGCAGCCACTGGGTGAGCTGCTCGATCGCCTCGGTGACGATGAGCAGCGTGTGCTGTTTCGCCGGACAGGCGTGCGCCCCGGCCCCCCACGACAGGTGCGAGGCGTCGTTCGGATGCCGGCCGCCGGTGACCTGCCGCTCCGCGACAGGGGCACCTCTCCCGCCCTTCGGGCCAGGGGGGAGCCCGAGCGCCCCGTACGACATCACCACCGGCACCGCCTCGCGCAGCCACACCCCGTGGAAGGCCACGGGCTCGCGGGCGAAGTAGATGCCGTAGTTCGCCAGCGGCGTCTCGTGGTGCAGCACCTCGACCACCGCGTCCATGACCGGGCGGGCGCCGCTGGTCAGGGTGGAGTAGTAGAGCGGGTTGCCCAGGACCCTCGACAGCGTGTTGGACAGCAGGTTCGCGGTCGGCTCGAACCCGGCGCCGAGGGTCAGGAACACCTGCCAGGTGACCTCCTCGCGGGTCAGCCGGGCCGGATGGTCCAGCAGTCGGCTGGGCAGGTCGTCGCCGGGCTGCTCGGCCTTGGCCGCGATGAGCTCCAGCACGTACTGCGCGTACTGCGCCTCGCCCTCGGTGGCCTGCGCGCCGCCCTCCATCATCTTGCCCAGGCCCTCGTTGAGCCGGTCGCCCTGAGCGTCCGGCAGCCCGAACAGATCGTTCAACACCAGCGCCATCAGGGGCCGCGAGAAGTCCGCGACCAGGTCCGCCTCGCCGCGCGGACCGATGCGCCCGGCCAGCAGTCGCACCGCCCGGTGCACCCGCTCGCGCAGGTCGTGCGGTTCCACCAGGTCGAAGACGTCGATGAGGGTGGTGCGGTAGCGCAGGTGCGCGGCGCCGTCGGAGAACAGGGCGTTGGGCCGCCAGCGCATCATGCCGAGCACCGGCGAGTCGACGGGCACGGTCGCCTCCCATGCGCGCGGGTCGTGCGAGAACGTCTCCTCGTCGTGCAGCACGTCCAGCGCGGCACGCCGGTCGGTGATCACGTACGCGGGCACTCCGGGGGCCAACTCGGCCCAGCCGACGGGTCCTTGGGCGCGCAGCGCGTTGTAGTAGCGGTGCGGATCCGGCGCGAAGCCGTCCTCCCACAGGCGTACGGGAACGGAGCGGGAGAAGTCGCGCCGGTCGGCGGGGTAGGCGGTCACCGGGCCTCCACGGGGTCGCGGCCGACGAGATGGTCGACCAGCGCGAGCAGCGCGTCGATCGAGGAGTTCGCGTCCCGCGCGTCACACGTCACCATCGGCGTTCCCGGCTCCAGGTCCAGCGCCCGGCGCAGCTGCTCCTCGCCGTAGTGGCGGGGCGCGTCGGGAAAGGCGTTGAAGGCGACCGCGTACGGCAGCCCGCTCTCCTCCACCAGGCCCAGCACGTCGAACGACGCGTCGAGCCGGCGGCTGTCGACCAGGACGAGCGCCCCCAGCGCCCCGTAGGCGATGTCGTCCCACAGCTCCCGGAAGCGTTCCTGCCCGGGCGTGCCGAACAGGTACAGCACGACGTCACCGGGCAGGCTGATCCGGCCGAAGTCGATGGCGACGGTGGTCGTCGTCTTCTCCCGCACGCCGGACAGGTCGTCCACGAGCGCGGAGGCCTCGGACAGGTGCTCCTCGGTGTGCAGCGGCCGGATCTCGGACACCGAGTCGATCAGGGTCGTCTTACCCACCCCGAACGGCCCCGCGACGAGGATCTTCACCAGATCGCGGGCGGTGTCCGGCAGGTGGACGGCACCGGGTGCGCCGGCGCTAGGTGCGGTGCTTGAGGGCGCGGAGGCCATCGGCCACTCTCTTCAACAGGTCGGGGTCGAACCGGTCGGCGGGCGGGATCGGCGCGCGGGCGAGGACCAGGTCCCGGTCGACGAGGTCGGCGGCCAGCACCCGCACCGCGGAGACCGGCAGCCGGAGCAGCGCCGCCGCCTCCACCACCGCCAGCGATCCGCTCTCCAAGGTGTCCAGCAGGGCGAGTTCGGCGGCGGGGAGCCCGGCGGGCAGCGGCTCCCCGCTGCGGGCGAGCACGGACAGCCGCTCCAGGTGGGGGCGGCTGGGCCGGGCCACTCCGCCGGTCGACAGATACGCGGGGACCAGGGGCCGGCCGGCCGGGCGGCGGGTCATGCCGAGGGGATGTCGTCGGCTCCTCGGGGCGCGGCCGCCATGGCCTTCTCGCCCAGTCGCGCCACCTGGGAGTGCACCCGGTGCGCCAGCAGGTCCAGCCGTACCTCGCCGCCGCCGTAGGCGGCGACGCAGGTGCCGTGGTCGGTCGGCACGATCAGCACATATCCGTGGTCGGACTCGATGACGATCTGCCGTACGTCCGCCCGCTCCCGGTCGGCGAACGCGGCCGCCGCCGTCCGGCAGGCCCCCTGCACGGTGCTGGTGATGGCGGCCACCCGCTCCGCCGACGGCTGCGACAGGGCATCGGTGTACCCCGTCACGAGTCCGTCCCGGGTCAGCATGACGGCGGCCAGCACGTGCGGCACCTGCAGGATCGGGTCCAGCACCCATGCCGTGTCGCCCGTGTTGCGGCTGGTCATCCGGCCGCTCCCCCTTCGTCGTCGGTCTGGTCGGTGTCGTCGGCCGGGGTGTCCGCGTGGACGCCCTCGCCGGTGTTCCGGGCGGCGGCGCGGGCCGCCGCCGTGCCGGACTGCAGCGCGCCGAGCGCGGCCGCGGCCTCCTCCGGAGCGCGCGCCGGACGCCGCACCGGAGTCTCCTGCGGTAGCGCTGCCCGGCCGCGGCGACGGCGCTGCGGCAGGCCGTCGACGTCCGGCGGTTCGTGATGCCCGGGCGGCGGCTCGGGCACGCCGGCCTCGGTGTCGTACGCGTGCGCGGGCGCGGGCCGGTCGGGCACAGCCGCGCGGGTCGTACGCGTGGTGCGCGGGGCGCTCGCGGCCGGCGGCCGGTCGGCCGGGTCGAGGGTGCTCAGGAGGTGGCTGTCGACCCGCAGCACCGCGCGCACCCCGCCGTAGGGGGAGGCCGAGGAGACGTCGACGGCCAGGTCGAACTGCCGGGTCAGCCGGCCGATCGCGGCCAGCCCCATGCGCGGCGGATCGCCGAGGTCGGTGAGCAGGATGGGGTCGTCGCCGGCCACCAGCCGCTGGGCGCGGTCGCGTTCGTCCCGTGTCATGCCGAGACCCGCGTCGTCGATCGTGACGCACGCCCCGTGGTGGACGTGCTCCAGGCTCACCACGACGTCGGTGTCCGGGGCGGAGTGCCGCAGCGCGTTGTCGAGCAGTTCGGCGACGATGATGGCCACCGGCTCGACGGCGTGCGAGACCAGGGCGGTACCGGGCTCCAGATGGTTGTGGACCTTGACCCGGTGGTAGCCGGCGAGGCGCGCCTGACCGCCGGTCACCGCGTCCACCAGGTGGGACTCCTCGCGCGCCAGCCCGACCCACGCCCCGCACACCACGGCGGCGACCTGCGCGCGGCGCAGAGACTGCTCGTTCTCGTGGTCCAGCCGGAACAGGGTCTGCGCCAACTCCGGGTCGTCGTAGCGCTGTTGCAGTCCGCGCAGGGCGTCCTGCAGCCGGTAGAGAGCCGCCTGGATCTCCCGGGTGGCGCCCCGCATCCCGGCCTGCGCCGCGGCGTCGACCCGGGTGCGCTGGGCGGCCACCTCGGACTGCAGCGCCAGCACCACGTTCTCCAGGGCGATGCCCAGGGGGGTGCCGGTGGTGAGCGGCTGGAGCGGGCCCGGCACCGTCAGGTGCTGATGGGCCACCTGGCGGGCGGCGGCCGGCACGCGCCGCACGGCCAGATGCTCGACCTCCGCGGTGAACGACCGCAAGGAACCGTCGAGTTGGGTGCGCAGGGCGGCGATCTCCGCTCGCTGCCGGGCCTGTTGCCGCCGTAGCCGCAGCAGTCCGCCGCCGAGGGCGAGCGCGGACAGTGTGCCGGCGGCCAGGCCGCCGGCCACCAGGTCCGGTAATTCGATCATCGAAGAGGTTCCAGGGAGGGTCGGGCGTCGTCGCGAGATTCAGGGCAGGGCTGGGCCCGATGTGTTTGAACCGGGCACGTGCAGCACACTACACACCGCCATCGACCGATCCCGTCCGGTTGAGCGAGACTCCGCTCCGAACATGCCCGGTATCTGTTCACTTCTGCGTCGACTGTCTGAATGTCCCTGTGGCGCAGGCGAGTTGGGAGGGGCGTATCGGCACGCCCGCCGCCGGACCGGGCCCGACCGCCCCGCGTGCGGGGGGTGTCCCCGACGCGTCACCGACCGCACACCGGGGCCAGCACGGCCAGTGTGCCGTTGGCCTGGCGCAGTGCCAGCTCCAGGGTGACGGGCGCGTGCAGCGCACCGGTCCCGTCCGGCGGAATCAGCCACTCCAGGAACCGGGCGGCACGGTACGGCGGAGGCACCGCCACCCAGGAACCCCGGCCCGCGCGCCGCAGCCCCGCACCGATCCACCGGCTGCCGGGGTCGGGTGGCAGGAAGAACCCCACCCGGTGCGCCGCGGTGTCCACCAGCGTGGGTCCCGGCGCGGGGCGCGAGGTCTGCCAGAGCAGGTCCAGGGTGAGCAACCCCAGGCCGTCGGGCACGCTCAGCACGTCCCAGTAACGGCCCGCCTCCAGCAGAGCGACGCCGTCGCCCTGGTCCCACTCCCGCTTGCACCTGCGCGGGTCCGTCGCGGCGGCGGCGAGCCACTCCACGCCGCGCATCCACATCACATCGCTCATGTCGGCTCCGTGTACCGTCCGCCACCGGCCGCACGCCGACCGGGCGTATGCATGCTGGTAGATATTTCTACGTGGCGGAAGGGGTGGCGAACCGTGGCGTTTCAGTCTGTTTCGTTCGACGTTCGCGCCACTGTTCGGCAGCCGCCGGGTACACCGAGGGGTCGTGCCGGGACCCCTCGTTTCAGGGCGTGCCCGAAGGAAGCCTGAAGCCGGGCGGCTCGGCCTGGCGTAGTTCGGCCAGCAACTCGTTCTGCCCCGCCAGGAGTTCGGTCAGGATGCGGCGGGCGGCCCGCAGCAACTCGGCCACGTCACCGCCCGCGAGCGCGTAGGTGACGGTCGAACCCTCCCGGATCGACACCACGATCCCGGACCGGCGCAACACCGCCAACTGCTGGGACAGGCTGGACGGTTCGATCTCGATCTCGGTGAGCAGGTCCCGGACGGCGACGGGGCCGCCCTGCAGCAGTTCGAGGACCCGGATGCGTACCGGGTGCCCGAGCATGCGGAAGAACTCGGCCTTGGCCTGGTAGAGGGGAACCTGCATGGTCACTCACTCGCTCCCTGCCGCGTTCGGCGCGTGGTTCTCGATGGTGCGGCGGCGCGCCTGTCCGTGCGCCGCCGCGCGCGACGTGCTGCGCCACGATCCTGGTGGCTGCGGGCCCCGCACACCCGTGTGATGCGTTGATCTGGATGTGTCGAGATGAAGAAATCTTCAATTCGAGGGCGTGCGAAGCCGCGGTCCGTCCGGTCCTCTACACCTCGAGGTCGGCCTCGATCCGCTTGAGCTGGTGGCGGGCCATCGCCAGGTTGGACCGCTCGCGGTCCAGGACGAGGTAGAGGAACAGACCGCTGCCGCCCCGCCCCTTGAGCAGCCGGATCAGGTGGTACTGGCCGCCGAGCGTGATCAGGATGTCCTCGATCTCGCCCTTCAGCCCCAGGTGTTCCATGGTGCGGACCTTGGCGCGGATCACATCGGTGTTGCCGGCCGCCGCGACGTTCAGGTCGAGATCCTTGCCCCCGCCGAGCGTGCCGAGAGCCATGCCGCTGGTGTAGTCGACGACGGCGACCCCCAGCGCCCCCTCCACCGCGGTCATCGTCTCCTTCATCGAGATCTCCACGTTCGCCATGGCGCTCCTCCTGCCGGTTGCACGGGCCCGGGCCTCTCCGGCCCCGCTGGTGCCCCGACCGTACGAAGCCTGTCCCCCGAGTGGGTGACGTGCTCCGGGACTGGTCCAAGAGGCGTCGGAACAGGAAGATCTCCGCACCTTTTTGACCGTGGACATACGAGAGTTGAGCGGTACTCCCTCCTGTTGGGCCGAACGGGTGCCGCTGCCGTGTCGCGCGGGTGTTTGGCGCGGCACGGGCACTCGACCGGTGCGCCGGCGGCTAGGCATGACCCGAGCACCGGTGTGGAGGAGGCGGTCCGTGGAGGGTGAGCGCGGCAGCGCGGTCCGCAGGGCCGCCGACGCGACCGACGAGCGGCTGCCGCTGTACGACGGCGGTGGACTGCTGCGCAAGGCGTTCCCCCACCACTGGTCGTTCTTCCTCGGCGAACTGGCCCTCTACAGCCTGATCGTCCTGCTGCTGACCGGGGTGTGGCTGACGTTCTTCTTCCAGCCCGAGATGCACGAGGTCGTCTACGGCGGCCGGTACGTGCCCCTGAGCGGCGTGCGGATGTCCGCGGCCTTCGACTCCACCCTGCGGATCAGCTTCGACGTGCGCGGCGGGCTGCTCATCCGGCAGGTGCACCACTGGGCGGCCCTGGTGTTCGTCGCCGCGATCGGCGTGCATGTGCTGAGGGTCTTCTTCACGGGTGCCTTCCGCAGGCCGCGGGAGATGAACTGGGTCATCGGCGTCACGCTGTTCACGCTCGCGCTGGCCGAGGGCTTCGCGGGCTACTCCCTCCCGGACGACCTGCTCTCCGGCACCGGCCTGCGCATCGCGCAGGGCATCATGCTGTCCATCCCGGTGGTGGGCACATACGTGAGCATGTTCGCGTTCGGCGCCGAGTTCCCCGGACACGACATCGTGCCCCGGCTGTACAGCCTGCACATTCTGCTGCTGCCGGGCGCGCTGATCGCGCTGGTCACCCTCCATCTGATCCTCGTCTTCCACCTGAAGCACACGCACTGGCGCGGCCCGGGCCGGACGAACGCGAACGCCGTCGGCAGACCGTTCGTCCCCCAGTTCACGGCCGGCTCGGGCGGCCTGTTCCTCATGGTCTTCGGGGTGCTGACCCTGATGGGCGGGCTCGCGCAGATCAACCCCGTGTGGGTGTACGGCCCCTACCGCCCGGACATCGTGTCGACCGGCTCCCAGCCCGACTTCTACGTCGGCTTCCTGGAAGGGGCGCTACGACTGGTACCGCCCTGGGAGACCAACCTCGCCGGACACACCCTGATGTGGAACGTCCTGCTGCCGGCCGTCGTCCTGCCCGGGCTGTTCTTCACCGCCCTGTACGCGTACCCGTTCGTGGAGCAGCGGCTCACGGGGGAGTGGCAGCAGGAGCACCATCTGTGCGACCGGCCGCGTGAACGCCCCGTGCGCACCGGGCTCGGCGTCGCCGGGATCGTCTTCTACGGCGTCCTGCTGCTGGGCGGCGGCAACGACATCGTGGCCCAGACGTTCCGCATCTCCGTCAACGCCCTCACCTGGATCCTGCGCGTCGCCTTCGTCGTCGGCCCGGTCCTGGCCTTCCTGCTCACCCGTCGCCTGTGCCATGCCCTGCTGGCCGCCGAGCGGGAACGCCTCACCGAGGGGGAGGAGACCGGCGAGGTGCGCCAGTCCGTGTCCGGCGGCTACGAGAGCGACCACCGGCCGGTGGAGAGGTTCCGGCCGGGCGCCCCCAGGACACCGGTCAGTCCACCCGGCCGGAGTCCCGGTCTGCGTACTGGAAGACCATCGCGGACACCCCGGCTCCCAGTACGCCGGCGCCGATGAGGAACAGCCACAGTCCGAACACCACCCCGGTCGCGGTGACGGCGAACCCGGCGGCGACGACGACCGGCCAGGGGCTCTCGGGCGGGAAGAACTCCAGCGGCCCGGCGCCGTCGGCCACTTCGGCGTCCCCGCGGTCCTGAGGGCGCAGCCCCTTGCGCCGGTAGTGCGTCGCGCAGAAGAACGAGATCACCGCGGCCATGAGGCACGCGACGATCAGCGCCGCGGTACCGGCCGGATCGGCGTGCGACCACACCCCGTAGAGCACCGCGCAGCCTCCGAAGAAGGCGGCGACACCGCCGAAGAGGAACGACTCGGCCCTCATCGCAGACCCTCCTCACGCGCCAGTTCCACGACGGCCGGATGGTGCAGATCGAAGGCCGGGGACTCCGACCGCACCCGCGGCAGCGCCGTGAAGTTGTGCCGGGGCGGCGGACACGCCGTCGCCCACTCCAGGCCGCGCCCGTACCCCCAGGGATCGTCCACGGCGACGAGCCGCCCGTGACGCGCCGTGTGCCACACGTTGTACAGGAACGGCAGCGTGGAGACCCCGAGCAGGAACGCGCCCACCGACGACAGCGTGTTCAGCAGCGTGAAGCCGTCGGACGGGAGGTAGTCGGCGTACCGGCGGGGCATGCCCTCCTCGCCGAGCCAGTGCTGTACCAGGAAGGTCAGCTGGAACGCCGGGAACAGCAGCCAGAAGTGCAGTTTGCCCAGCCGCTCGTCCAGCATCCGCCCGGTGAACTTCGGCCACCAGAAGTAGAACCCGGCGAACATCGCGAAGACCACGGTGCCGAACAGCACGTAGTGCAGGTGCGCCACGATGAAGTACGAGTCGGTGAGGTGGAAGTCGAGCGGCGGCGACGCGATGAGCACCCCGCTCAACCCGCCCAGCAGGAACGACACCAGGAACCCGAGCGACCACAGCATCGGCGTCTCGAACGACAGGGACCCCCCGATCATGGTGCCGATCCACGCGAAGAACTTGATGCCGGTGGGGACGGCGATCAGGAACGACATCAGCGAGAAGAACGGCAGCAGCACCGCTCCGGTGGCGAACATGTGGTGAGCCCAGACCACCGCGGACAGCATGGTGATGGCGATCGTCGCACCGATCATCGGCAGGTAGCCGAACAGGGGCTTGCGCGCGAACACGGGAATGATCTCCGAGATGATCCCGAAGAACGGCAGCGCCACGATGTACACCTCGGGATGCCCGAAGAACCAGAACAGGTGCTGCCAGAGGATCGCCCCGCCGTTCGTGGCGTCGAAGACATGGCTGCCGAACTTCCGGTCCGACTCCAGCGCCAGCAGCGCCGCGGTGAGCACGGGGAACGCGGGCAGCACCAGGATCGAGGTGAACAGCACGTTCCAGCTGAAGATCGGCATCCGGAACATCGTCAGCCCGGGGGCGCGCAGACACATGATCGTGGTGATGAAGTTGACCGCGCCCAGGGTGGTCGACACGCCGGTGACCACGAGCCCCATCACCCAAAGGTCGCCGCCCGCGCCGGGAGAGTAGTAGCCGCTGTTCAGCGGCGCGTACGCGAACCAGCCGAACGCCGCCGCGCCGCCCGGCACCACGAACCCCGACACCACCATCAGACCGCCGAACAGGTACATCCAGTACGACAGCGCGTTCAGCCGGGGGAAGGCCACGTCCGGCGCCCCGATCTGCAGCGGCATCACGGCGTTCGCGAACCCCGCGAACATCGGGGTAGCGAAGAGCAGCATCATGATCGTGCCGTGGATGGTGAAGAGCTCGTTGTAGCCCTGCTCGCTGGTGAACTGCAGCCCCGGACGGGCCAGTTCGGCGCGCATCGCCAGCGCCAGCAGACCGGCGAAGAGGAAGAAGCAGAAGGCCGTCACCATGTACAGCCGTCCGATGACCTTGTGGTCGGTCGTGGACGCCCAGCGCAACAGCGTCCGGCCGGGCGAGCGCGGGGAGGAGGCGCCGCCGCGGTCCTCGTCGGCGCGTTCCGACAGTTCGGTCATCGTCCTCCTCCAGGTGACCGGCGGTGACCGGGCGCGGACGCGGGGTGAGCCCGCACGACAGCCCCGACGCTACTGCCGCCACCGGCGCGATCCGGCCGCGCCACGCCTCCTGTCCCCCGTCAGAGGACGCAGTGCGGCCGCGCACACCTCACGGATGGTGCGGAGCCCCGGGGCGCACCAGGGCGAGCGTGCCGTCGGGGTCCAGGGTGATGCGGACGCCGGCACTGATCCGGTCCAGCGTCGCGCGCAGCCAGGCCCGGTCCGCGTCCGGCGCGGGTTCGAGCCGCATCCGCCGGGCCCGCAGGGCCGCCATCCGCAGACCCGCCAGCCCTCCCGTGTCCGCGGCCACCTGAACGAGGTAGGCGATCCGGAGATCGTCGCGGTACTCCTCGTAGCCGGAGATGCCCTCGTAGTCGTCGATGAAGTCCCCGCAGCCATACAGGACGAGCCGGTCGCGGTACACCTCGACGGGGCGCGGATGGTGCGAGGAATGGCCGTGCACGAGATCGACGCCGCCATCCACCAGGGCGCGCGCGAAGCGGATCTGATCGCGGGGGACGCGGTACCCCCAGTTGGCGCCCCAGTGCACCGACACGACCACCAGATCGCCCGAGCGCTTCGTCCGCCGCACATGCCGGACCACCGCCGCGGCCGTGTCCGCCGACAACTCGGGCAGATAGGAGACACCGGGTACGGTCGGGCTCGTCGCCCAGTCGGCCGGTACGCCGCTGGACCGCGCCGCGAGTGCGAACACGAGCACCCGGCCGCCACCCGGGAGGGGCACCACGGCGGGCGCGTAGGCCTCGTCCGGGGCGCGTCCGGCCCCCGCGGTCCGCAGGCCCACGCGCGCCAACGAGTCGAGCGTCTCCTCCAGACCGGGGCGGCCGAAGTCCAGCACATGGTTGTTGGCCAGGACGCAGACGTCCGGCCGGGCGGCCGTGAGAGCGGGCAGGTTCGCCGGGTGCATCCGGTAGTGCACCGCCTTGCCGGGCGCGAAGGCGTCGCAGCGCGTCACAGCCGTCTCCAGGTTGACGATCCTGACGTCCGGGTCGGCCTGCGCCAGCAGCCGCAGCGCCTCGCCCCACGGCCAGGAAGGGGCGACGGGAGCGGGTATCGGCCCGTTGACGGACTCCGCCAGCCGAACGTAGTCCCGGGCGTCGCCGACGTAACCCTCCCGCAGCCGAGGACTGCCGGGATGCGCAAGGATCTGATCGACGCCGCGCCCGAGCATCACATCGCCGCACAGGAACAGCGTCACCACAGCGCCGCCCATGTCCCCACGGTAACCCTCCCGCATATGCGTGGCGGCGGAAGGGCCGGGGTACCCCGAAAAGGCGCACGCGAGTCGCTGGAGGGCCGCGATGGAGCTGGTCGAGGAGCGTCCCTACCGCTTCCGCATCGAACCCCGGGGACGGATGCGGGTGCCCGGCGTGGTCTTCGCCTCCCGCGCCCTGCTCGCCGACGCCGAGCAGTCACTGGAGCAGGTCGTCAACGTGGCCGCGCTGCCCGGGATCGTCGCCGCCTCGTACGCCATGCCGGACATCCACTGGGGCTACGGCTTCCCCATCGGCGGCGTGGCCGCGACCGACACCGAGGACGGCGGCGTGGTCTCGCCCGGCGGGGTCGGCTTCGACATCTCCTGCGGGGTGCGGCTGCTGGCCGCCGACACCGACGTCGGCACGCTCCGCCCCGCGCTGCCCGCGGTCATGGACGGCCTGGACCGGGCCATCCCCCGCGGTGCGGGACCCGGCGGGGTGTGGCGGCTCACCGGCCCCGGGCAACTGGAGAGGATCCTGCGAGGCGGTTCCCGGTACGCCGTCGAAGAGGGATACGGCGAGCAGCGCGACCTGCTGCGCTGCGAGGACGGCGGGGCCGTCGCCGACGCCGAGGTGCGCCAGGTCGGCCGGCGGGCCAGGGAGCGCGGCCTCGGACAGGTCGGCAGCCTGGGCTCCGCCAACCACTTCCTGGAGGTGCAGAGGGTCGCCGAGGTCTACGACGAGAGCATCGCCGCGGCGTTCGGGATCGCGCTCGGCCAGGTGTGTGTGATGATCCACTGCGGCTCGCGCGGGCTCGGCCACCAGATCTGCACCGACCACGTCCGGGCGATGGACCGGGCCATGGCCCGCTACGGCATCAGCGTGCCCGACCGGCAGCTCGCCTGCACCCCGGTGGACTCGCCGGAGGGAAAGGCGTATCTGGGCGCGATGGCGGCGGCCGCCAACTACGGCCGCGCGAACCGCCAGTTGCTGTCCGACGCGGCCCGCCGGGTCTTTCGTGACGCCGTCGGGGCCCGTCTCTCCCTCGTGTACGACGTGTCCCATAACCTCGCCAAGACCGAGCCCCACACAGTGGACGGCAGGCGCCGCAGGCTGTGCGTGCACCGCAAGGGCGCGACCCGGGCCTTCCCGCCCGGCCATCCCGACCTTCCCCAGGACCTGCGGGAGTTCGGGCAACCGGTGCTGATTCCCGGCACCATGGGCACGGCCTCGTACGTGCTCGCCGGAGTGCCCGAAGGCGGCGCGTTCTTCTCCACCTGCCACGGTGCGGGCCGGGTGATGAGCCGGCACCGGGCGGCGCGCACGGTCACCGGGGCGCAGGTGAGGGCCCGGCTGGAGGCGAACGGCATCGCGGTGCGCCCCCGGTCGTTGCGCGGGCTGTCCGAGGAGACCCCGGAGGCGTACAAGGACGTGGGCGAGGTGGTGGCGGTGAGCGAGAGAGCCGGACTGTGCCGCACGGTCGCCCGGCTGGTGCCGCTGGGAGTGGTCAAGGGCTGAACGCCCCGCACCTGCCTACCGGCCGGCCCCTCGCCCCCGCCCGGACCTCCGGGCCGTCACACGTCGACCGTCACCGCGGGGCCGTCACACGTCGACCGTCACCGCGCACGACCAGCCGTACGGGCCCGGCCCGATGTGCAGCTCGTGCCACGCGACGGCCTTCGGCACCGAACCGACGATCTCCACCTCCGACAGGGCCGCGACCGCCAGCCGCACATCGAGGCCGTCGTCCATGGCCACCGCCTCCAGATCGACGGGCACCTGACCGTGCACCTCCAGCCGGTAGACGACCTCGTCCAGCAGCGCCACCAGCAGATCGTCGTCGGCGGCCTCGGCGAACTGGACCCGCTCCACGGCCGTGGGCCGCACCGCCGTGACGTCGGCGAAGCACTCCACCATCCCCAGCGCCGCCTCCACCAGACAGCGCTCGCGGCTCGTGCCCCATGCGTCGACGCGGATGTCGGCGGTGTGCGGCACCGTCCGGTGGCCGCTCTCGCCCTGCCGCCGCGCCTGAATCTCGTCGTCCCCGTCGCCGACCATGCCCGCCGTCACCTCTCCCGGCCTGATGCGTCGGCCGGGGCGTCCGGATCGGCCGACGCGCCCGATGCCGTCGTGCGGCCCGAGCCGCCCACCCGCGGCCTGCGGTGGCGGCGCCGACGCAGGGCCGCCCCGCTCGTCGCCACGGCCAGGCCCAGGCTGAACAGGAGCGCCAGTGCCAGACCGGAGCTGAAGACGGCAAGCGTGTTCATGGTGGCGATGTGGTGATCGAGCACCGACACGCTGTACTCGGGGCCGCCGGACAGGTTGTCGGCGATCACCAGGCAGGTGAAGGCACCGGTGGCCGCGAGCAGGAGCAGCCCGACGAACAGCATCCTGGTCATCTCCCCGCAAGAGTGCTTCGACGCCCCGAGTACCCCGGTTGGCCGGCCGCAGTCTGGATACCCGGAAGGAGTCCGGACGGGCCGGCGAGGCCCCGTGAGGCCCCGGCGCGCCGGGGAAAGAAGATGACGAGCGATGATCACCCAACTGGTCCGCGTGCCCGTCGACCGCGCCGCGCTGATGGGTGACCTCGTCCTGCCGACGCCGGCCCGGGCCGTGGTGCTGTTCGCCCACGGCAGCGGCAGCTCCCGGCACAGCCCCCGCAACCGCATGGTCGCCGCCGAACTGCGCACCGCCGGACTGGGCACCCTGCTGGTCGATCTGCTCACCGAACGCGAGGACGCCGAGGACGCGGCGACGGGGGTGTACCGCTTCGACATCGCGCTGCTGGGCCACCGCGTCGTCGCCGTCCTCGACTGGCTGACGGGCCAGCACGACACCAGGACACTGCCCCTCGTGCTGTTCGGCGCCAGCACGGGCGCGGCAGCGGCTCTGCTGGCCGCCGCCGAGCGGCCGGAGCGGGTCCTGACCGTGGTGTCACGCGGCGGGCGGCCCGACCTCGCGGGCGCGGCCCTGGAGCGCGTACGGGCTCCGGTGCTGCTCCTCGTGGGCGGCCGCGACCCGGAGGTGCTGCGGCTGAACCAGGAGGCGGCCCGACGGCTGCATGTCCCGCACTTCATCCAGGTGGTGCCGGGCGCCACTCACCTGTTCGAGGAGCCCGGCGCGCTGGAGCAGGTCGCCCGGGCGGCGAGGCAGTGGTGCGAGGACTGCCTGAAGTCCGCACCGCCGCCGACGCGCGGAGCGCCCGAGACGGGGGAGGACTGACCGGAAGGAGCGGCGGTCGCCATGCAGTTCCGTGATAGACGACAGGCCGGACGGAAACTCGCCGACGAGCTGCGGACCCGGCAGGAACAGGGCGCCCTGCCCGACCCCCTCGTGCTCGCCCTGCCACGCGGCGGTGTCACCGTGGCCGCCGAGGTCGCCCGGGTCCTCCACGCCCCGCTGGACGTGCTCGTCGTACGGAAGATCGGCGCCCCCTTCCAGGAGGAACTCGGCGTCGGCGCGATCACCGGCGACGACGAGGCGCTCTTCGACGACGACGTCCTCGGCAGGCTGGGCCTCAGCAGGAGCCGGCTCGCCCCGGTGGTGGAGCGGGAACGCACCGAACTGCGTCGCCGCGAGGGGCTGTACCGAGAGGGCCGCCCCGCCCCCGACCTGCGGGGACGTACCGTGATCGTGGTCGACGACGGGCTGGCGACCGGCGTCACGGCGCGCGCCGCGCTGCGGTCCGTATGGCGGCGCGCGCCGCGGCGGGTCGTGCTGGCGGTGCCGGTCGGCGCGCCGGAGGCGGTTCTCCTCCTGCGCGCCGAGGCCGACGACGTGATCTGCCTGCACCAGCCGGCCCACTTCATGGCCGTGGGCCTGTGGTACGAGGACTTCCAGCAGCTCACGGACGCGGACGTACTGGACGCCCTGCGCACGGCCGCCCAACGGTGATCTACCGCATGAGCTCCCAGTCCTGGGAGCCGTCCGTGAGCGCGTTCTGCAAGGTCAGCTGCGCACCTGCGGACGCACCGGTCAGATACAGGTTGGTGTTCTTGACGGACTGGAGTCTGTAGAACCCGTCGCTGGTCTTCACGAGGTTCCAGC
This sequence comes from Streptomyces sp. NPDC050121, assembly GCF_044460385.1. NCBI lineage: Bacteria > Bacillati > Actinomycetota > Actinomycetes > Kitasatosporales > Streptomycetaceae > Streptomyces > Streptomyces sp. NPDC050121. Next base: position 46,647 of record NZ_JBITJV010000042.1, read on the forward strand.
TGCCGGTGGCGCTGTTGTCGACCCACTGTCCGATCTTCTGGCCGGCCGTCGCGTTGCCCGTCCAGATGGCCGCGGCCCGGCCGCCCGACTTGTTCAGCAGGCTCACGCCGCCGTTCGGCTCGCTCACCACATGCCAGTACTGGGTGTCCGGGTTCGCCGCCGACCCCGGCGCCTCCAGCCGGACGTCGGGCACGTCCGTGTTGCCGATGTTGGCGTCGTTGGTCTTGTTCCCGGTGCCGATCACCTGATCGGTCCTGCGGTTGACCAGCTGGTAGTAGGCGCCGTCCGAGTGGCCGAGGTCCACCTCGGCGTACGCGATCGTGGAAGTGCCCTGGTTGTTGAGGATCGCGATGCGGCCGGTGCCCTCGACGTACTGCAGGTCGCGGCTGTAACCGGCCGCCGACGTCGTCTGGTACTCCTTCCAGGCGCCGTCGCTGCGCCCGCTGTCGTTGACCCAGACGTTGCCGCTGCCGGCCGCGTTGTAGACCAGGCGCCCGCCGGGCAGCCTGATGAGGACCGGGCTGCCGCCCGTCGCGAGGGCGCGGGAACCGGTGTCGAGCGGCAGGGAGGTGACGCCGGTGCCCGTCGCGGAGCCGGCGTAGAACTTCAGCGGGTCGTCGGCGAGGACGTACTTGGTGTTGACCCCGCCGCCCCAGTACTCGAAGGTCAGGAGCCATTTGCCGTCCGTCGTGCGGACGACGTTCGCCATGCCGGGCCGCCCGCCGCCGATCTCCGTCTTGCCGCCGCCCAGGTCCTGGGTCAGCCCGGCGACGTCGACGACGGGGGCGCTCCACGCGGCACTGCGGCCGTCCCAGGTCCGGTGGGCGAGGATCTGGCCCTGTGAGTCCGCGGCGGTGTCGTTGGCGGGGTCCAGGGTCGCGACGCCGGTGGTGGCGTCGAAGCCGGTGTAGTCGTTCTCGTCGGAGTAGTAGCAGACGAGCCGGCCCTTGTAGACCATCAGGTACGGCTCCCAGACGGGATCCACCTGCTTGTTCGTGTTCGCACCCGCGATGTTCTGCCCGACCGCGCCCGCGCTGCCGCCCTGCCAGCCGCCGCTCGCGACGACGTTGACGACCTTCCACGACGCACCGTCGTCGGCGCTGGAGTACAGGGCGATCGCCAGGTCCTTGCGGTCCCCGTCGTTGGACGGCGTCCAGTTCGGGTCGGCCGCCTTGTGCTCCTTGTAGTAGTAGTCGTCGCCCGACACGACGCTCGCCAGCAGCAGCGTGCCCTGCTTCAGGTTCCCGACGTCCTGCGGCAGCACATAGAGATACGGGTTGGTCCAGTTGCTCGTGTACTTCGCGTACCGGGGGTCGCTGGACAGATACGCCGGTGCTTTGACCTCCGACAGCGGCTGCCACGTCGTTCCGTGGTCGTCGCTCTTGTAGACCGGGAGGGTCTGCTGGTCCGCGCTGCCCGTCGCCGGTACGACGGTGGACTTCTCGAACGACGCGACCAGCCGCCCGCTCGGCAGCTCCGCCGACTTCGGGTAGATCGCGCAGTTTCCGCGCCCCTTCAGACACGGATCGCCGCCCAACTGGTACAGGATGCCGCCCGTCGGGTTGTACGCCTGCGCCGTGGCCATCGGGATCACCAGCAGCGCCGACGCGGCGGTGAGGCCGCCCAGCGTTCGGGCGAGTCTTCTTCTTTGCACAGCCCCTCCTTGGGGGTGGGTCAGGAGTGGAGGACGCGTACGTCCCACGGGCCGAGGCCCAGCGCCGCGCCCGCGGGGACGCGGGTGCCGGTCAGGGCGTCGAAGAGGTCCACGGGCACGGGGACGCTCACGGGTTCGAAGCTCCAGTTGTGGACGATGTGGACGCGGCGTCCGTCGGGCGAGGCGCCGGTCGTCGCCGTGACCGAGACCGGGAGCGAATCCCAGGCGTGGCGTGCCGACGGGGTCAGCCACTCGGCCAGGCCCCGGGCGAGGTCACGGCCGGGCACGGTCCCCACGTAGGTGACACGGCCCTCGCCGTGGCGGCGGGTGGTGACCGCGGGCCAGCGGCCGAAGTGGGGGTGGTCGTAGCCCACGAGTACGTCGGCGTCGGTGACGGTGAGCCCGTCGGCCCAGCGCGTCGCCGTCGCGCCCGCGGGGACGTGCAGCGGGCTGCCCGGCGCGGGTCGTACGGGGACCTCCCGCACGAGGTTGCTGAACTCGTCGTACGCCACGCCCGCCGCCTCGGTGAGGCGTCCCGGCGCCGCCTCGGCCCGGGCCCGGGCCCCCTCGTCCGCGTAGCCGGTGCGCGGGCCGAGGACCAGATGGCCGCCGGCATGGGCGTAGGCGGCCAGCCAGTCGAGCGTCGAGTCGGCGGCCAGGTACAGCGCCGGCACGACAAGCACGGGATGACGGCGGACGGCCTCCTCGGGCGTCAGCCCCTCGCGCTCGCCGCTCGGGTCGTGCAACTGGCGGGCGTGCACGATGCGGACCTGACGGCCCGCGTCGAAGGCGCCCCGGTAGAAGGGGTCGAAGATGCGGTGGTAGGCGGCGGGGTCGGGCGAGCCGTCCGGCTTGGCGAGCGGCGGGTACTTCTGCATGAGCCACTTGCTGGGCGTCGAGTAGACCATCGTGATGTCGGCGTCCGGTTCGAGCCCGGCGACGAGCGGCCCCGCAGCCTCGAACTCCGCGCCCAGCCGGGCGAGTTCGGCGTACGTCCGGCCCGGCCGGCCGGTGTGCGGGAGGATGCCGCCCCAGTAGGTCTCCGCGCCGAAGTGCAGCGTGTGCCAGTGCCAGTACTCGATCATGCGGGCGCCACGCGCGACCAGCGCCCAGGCGGCCTGCCGCCACTGGCCGTCGTAGGCCGGCCGATTGTCCCAGGGGAAGCCGATGGACCCGGCGTTGGTCTCGGTGACCAGGAACGGCTCCTGGCGGGAGGAGAACATCCAGTCGGCGGTCTGGTACAGCGCCCAGGTGCCGGTGGTCTGCCAGATCTGCTCATGGCCGTCGGGCGTGGGGTCGGGCAGTTGCAGCGCGTCCTGCATGCCGTAGTACGGGTTGCCGGAGGCGATGTCGAGCGGGTCGGTCAGCTCGTCGTCCTCCACCGCGGGACGGGTGTAGGAGATGCAGGTGGTGACGAACTGCTCGGGGCGGGCGTACTCACGGACGATGTCGGCCTGCCAGCCGATGAACTCCGTGACCTGACGGGCCTGGAAGGCGCGCCAGGCGACGTCGTACTGCGGCTGTGCGTTGCCGTCCGGGGTCCACAGGTCCGACCAGCTGGACAGGCGGTGGGACCAGTACACCAGCCCCCACTCGCGGTTGAGGGTCTCGACGTCGCCGTACGTCTCACGCAGATGGTCCACGAAACGCTGGAAGACGCCGTGGTTGTGCAGGAGTTCGTTGCCCGGCTCGTTGTCCACCTGGAAGCCGATCACCGCGGGGTGGTCGGCGTACCGGGCGACGATCTTCCGGATGACCCGCTCGGCGTGGAAGCGGAACGCCGGGTGGGTGAAGTCGACCTCCTGCCGGGCGCCCCAGCCGATCCGCTCACCGGTGCGCCGCTCACCGGTGATCTCCGGGTACTGGCGGGCCAGCCACGGCGGGACGGCGTACGTCGGGGTCCCGAGCACGACGGAGATGCCCCGCTCATGGGCGCCGTCGAGGACCGGCTGGAGCCAGTCGAGGTCGAAGACGTCGTTCTCGGGCTCCCAGGTCGACCAGACGGACTCACCGACCCGGATGACGGTGACATGCGCGTCGGCCATCAGGTCGAGGTCGGTCTTGAGGCGTTCGTCCGGCCGTTCACAGAGCTGGTACTCGTGGTAGTAAGCGGCGCCGAACAGGACGCGGGCGGGCAGTTCCGCCATGAAGGGGACCTCCGGAGGAGAAGTGACGTGAGGGGGGTTACTGCTTGACGCCGCCGGCGGCCAGGCCGCTCTGCCAGTACCGCTGGAGCAGCAGGAACGCCACGACGAGCGGGATGATCGACAGCATGGAGCCGGTCACGACCAGCGCGAGCATGTCGCTGCTGGTGCCGGCCCCGCCGTTCTGTGCCTGCGCGGCCCAGGAGGAGAGGCCGACGGTGACGGGGTACAGGTCCGGGTCGTTCAGCATGATCAGCGGCAGGAAGTAGTTGTTCCAGGTCGCCACCAGCGTGAACAGCAGCACCGTCACCAGGCCGGGGCCCAGCAGCCGCAGCGCGATCCGGAAGAAGATCCGGGCCTCCCCGGCGCCGTCGATGCGGGCGGCCTCCAGCAGGCTGTCGGGGACGGCGTCCTGGGCGTAGATACGCATCAGGTAGAGGCCGAACGGGTTGACGAGGGAGGGCAGGATGATGGCCCAGGGGGTGTTGACCAGCCCCGCCTTCGCGAAGAGCAGGTACGTCGGGATGGCCAGGGCGGTGGTCGGGACCATGACGGCGCCCAGGACCAGGTTGAAGGCGGCCCGGTCGCCGCGGAAGCGGAACTTGGCGAACCCGTACCCGCCGGCGGCCGCGAGCAGCGCGGCCCCGAGCGCGCTGACCCCGGCGTACATCACCGTGTTGAGCAGCCAGTGCACGAAGACGCCGTCGTCCTGGGTGAGGGTCTGCCTGATGTTCGTCAGCAGTTGCGGGGCGTGCGAGAACCACAGGCCGAAGCTGTTGAACAGGTCCTGGGTGCTCTTGGTGGAGGCGATCAGCAGCCAGCACAGGGGGAGGAGGAAGTAGGCCAGGGCGGCCAGCATGGCGATGGTCAGGGGGGTGCTGCGGCGGGCCGCGCGCCCTTTCGAGGGAACGCCGGCCGTCGGCACGGCCGCCGTCGGTGCCACCGGTGTCGCCGGGGTTGTCGTCGTCACGGGGTCCTCCGGCGGTTCGCGGTGAGCAGGACGGCGTAGGAGGCGACCACGATGACGAGGCCGAGGAGGAAGGACACCGTGGCCGCGTAGTTGACCTGCTGGCCGGTGAAGGCGAGCGTGTAGGCGTAGAGGTTGGCGGTGTAGGAACTGCTGATGACGTCCGGCGCTATCTTCATCAGCAGGTTCGGCTCGTTGAAGAGCTGGAAGCTGCCGATGACGGAGAACAGCAGGGTGAGCAGGAGCGCCGGGCGGAGCGCCGGTAGCTTGATCGACCAGGCGATGCGCCAGGCGCCGGCGCCGTCCATCGCGGCCGCCTCGTACAGCTCGCCGGGGACGGTGCGCAGCGCGGCATACAGGATGATCATGTTGTAGCCGACGAACTCCCAGGTCACGATGTTCGCCAGGCTGGCGAGCATCCAGCTGTCACCGAGGAAGTCGGGGACCGGGAGGTCCAGTTGACGGCCGAGCTGGGCGAACGGGCCGAAGTCGGGCCCGTACAGATAGCCCCACATGAGCGCGGCGACGACGCTCGGCACGGCGTACGGCACGAAGATGCCCAGCCGGATCACCCGGGCGAGCCGCAGCAGCCCGCTGTCGAGCGCGAGCGCGAACAGCAGCGCCAGCAGCAGCATCACCGGGACCTGGATGAGGAAGAACAGGGCCACGCGGCCCACGCCGTGCAGGAGTTGGGGGTCCTTGAGGGCTTGGACGTAGTTGTCGAGGCCGACGAAGACCGTTCCGCCGATCAGCCGCTCCTGGAAGAGGCTGAGGTAGGCGGCGTAGGCGAGGGGGGCGAGGAAGAGCAGGAGGAACAGCACCATGAAGGGTGCGACGAACAGCGGTCCTGCCGCCCGACGACGGCTCATCTCAACTCCCCTTGACCGTGAAGCCCTGGCCCTTGGCGTACGCGGTGAGCCGTGACTGCCAGGCGCCGAGCGCGGCGACGGTGTCGGACTTGTCGGCGAGGGACTTGCCGACGGTCTCGGTCCAGTCGGTCGCCGCCTGGTCGAGGAACGGGGGCCACTGGAAGGAGGAGTTGACCGTGGAGCTGATGTCGGCGAAGACCTGGTTGACCTTCTGGCCGCCGTAGAACGCGGGCGCGTCGCCGGTGAACTGGGCGTCCGTGAGGAGCGCCTTGGTCGCAGGGAAGAAGAACTGCTCGGTGGCGAACATCTTCGCGCTGGCCGGGTCGCTGTTGAGGAACTGCGCGAACATCGCCGCCGCGATCGGGTTCTTGGTCGAGCGGATGACCGCGGTGGTGGAGCCGCCCCAGTTGCCCGAGCTGGGCTTGGCGGTGTCCCACTGCGGCAGCGGGGCCGCCCGCCACTTGCCCGCGGTGGCCTTGGCGGAACCGGAGAGGAACACGGGTCCCCAGGCGGCGGTGATCCAGGTGGCGTACTTGCCCTTGTTGAGGGCCGCGTACCAGGAGTCGGTGAAGTCCGGCTCGACGCCGACGACCCCTTCCTTCGCGAGCCCGCCCCAGTACGCGCCGAGCTTCTTGGAGGCGGCGTCGTCGACGCTGATCGTGATGTCGCTCTTGCCCGACGTGACGTAGGGCTTCGCGCCCGCCTGCCACAACAGGCCGTGCCAGGCGGCCACTTGGTTGGCCGCGAGGTTGGTGAGGTAGACGTCCGGGTCGGCCTTGTGCAGCTTGCGGGCCGCCTCGGCGAACTCGTCCCAGGTCTTGGGCACCTGGATGCCGTGCGCGTCGAAGATGTCCTGCCGGTACAGCATGCCCATCGGGCCGGTGTCCTGGGGGATCGCCCAGATCTCGCCGTTCGTTCCGCTGACCTGCCCCCACGTCCAGTCGACGAACGTGGACTTGAGCGCGGAGGCGCCGTAGGGCCGCAGGTCCAGCAGGCTGCCCGTGATCGTGAAGGTCGGGATGGCCTGGTACTCGATCTGCACCATGTCGGGGGCCCCGCTGCCGGCCTTCAGCGCCGTACGCAGCTTGGTGTACTGCGGGGTGCCCTGGCCGGCGTTGACGACCTTGACCTTGACGGCCGGGTACTTGGCCTCGAAGAGCGCGACCTCCTTGTCGATGTTCGGGACCCAGGTCCAGAACGTCAGCTCGGTCGGCGTCTTCATCGCCTTGTCGATGTCGGCCTGGCCGACCGGCTTGCCGGCGGCGGAGGAGCCGCCCGAGTCGCCGCCGCCGCAGGCGGTCAGGACGGCGCCGAGCGACAGGGCGCCGGTCGTGGTGAGGAACAGCCGGCGGCTCATCGCGGAGCGCTCGGACAGGGATGAGGACGTGATTCTGGGCATGGTGGACTCCCGCCAGAGGCGATGATCACGGCACGCCTGGCGAGGGCGTGCGGGGGCGTGGTGAAGCAGGGAGGGAAGACAGGAGAGAAGTACTGAGAGACGTACTGAGAGAAATGCTGAGAGAAGAGGGAGGAGAGGGGGAGCGAAGGTGCGAAGGACCTGGCTCGGGGCCCGCTGCGTTCAGGGGCGGCGGCTCGGTGCGGCCCGATGTGGTGCGGGCGACGGGGTGCTCGGGGAGGACGCGGGCGCGAGGGGTACGGCGGCTCGCCTTCGGATCACGCGCACGGCCATGGGTGCTGGTTGCTGGGTGCGTTCGGCCTGCCTCGGTCGGGCCGATCCGTGTTCTTCAGTGCCCGGTGGAGGGTCCTCCGTTCGGTAGCGGCTCGCTGGACGTGCCTCTGCGCGACCGGGAGGCGGGACGCCGTCCGCGCGCCGGGGTCGTCCGGTGCGCGGGAGGCGCGGTCGAGGTGCGGACGACGAGGTCGACCGGTGGGTCGCTCGCCGGCAAGGGCTCGGCGTCCGGGTTCTCGATGGCGTGCAGCAGACGCTTGAGTCCCTCCTGCGCCACGGCGTCGAAGGGCTGAGGCACCGTGGTCAGCGGAGGAGACACATAGGCGGCGACCGGAATGTCGTCGAATCCGACCACGCTGACGTCCTCCGGCACCCGTCGTCCGGCCTCCGTCAGCGCGCGGATCAGACCGATCGCCATGTCGTCGTTGGCGGCGAACACCGCGGTGACGTCGCCGTCCGCGGCCAGTGCGCGTCCCGCCGCGTAACCGGACGCGGCCGACCAGTCGCCCTCGACGACCTGCGGCACGTCCCTGCCATGGGCGGTCAGCGTCCTCCGCCAGCCTTCCAGCCGGTCCCGGGCGGCATACCAGCGCAGCGGTCCGGCGAGATGATGAACCGTCATATGGCCGAGGGCCAGCAGGTGTTCGGTGGCGGCGCGGGCCATCTCGTCGGCTCCGTCGCCCGCGGTCAGCACCATGGGCGCCTCGACGCAGGACGGCGCGCCGAGGACGAGGACGGGCACGTCGACGCGGAGGGTGACCTCACCGTCGTCCGTCTGCTCGTCGATCGGCTCGGAGATGACGATGCCGTCCACGCCCTGGTCGAGGAGCGAGTCCACGGCTCCCGCGATGCCTGCGGGGTCGCCCTCCACCGTGTTGACCACACGCAGTGCGTATCCGGTGTCCCGGACGGCCCGCTCGACGCCCATGAGCAGGGTAGCGGGTCCGTACAGGGCCGTGCCGAGCGTCACCACGCCGATGGAGCGGGTCCGTCCCGAGGCCAGGGCCCGAGCGGCGTTGTTGCGCCGGTAGCCAAGTGTTTCCGCGGCTTCCAGGACGCGTCGGCGCACGTCGGCGGAGACGTACTGCTCGTCGTTGAAAACCCGCGAGACCGTCTTCTGGGAGACGCCGGCCAGGCGGGCCACGTCCACGCTGCGCGGCGCGGCGGAACTCCCGCCCCGCCCTGTTCCTCGCGTCATGGTGTCTCCCGTACGGCCGGATGTTCATACCGATGATGACAGACGCCGACTGCATGACTGCGCAGTCATGTCTGCGCTGTCATGTCTACGCAGTCATACGACGGTCGTCAAGAGTCGGGGACGCATCCGTGACCAACACGGAAGTCAGTTCGCCGGCAGCCACTTCTCCAGGGCGTCGATGAGACGGTCGAGCGCGGGCTCCTCCGCGGAGCGGTCCGTCATCACCGTACGGCCGCCGAACCGAAGCGTGTACTGGAACATGTCGGCCGTCCCCGTGTTCCTGGTGACCGAGGGGACGTCGGCGAGCTCGGGATCACCGAGCAGGGTGCGCAGGCTCGTGAACTGGGCGCACCACACCGCACCCGGGGGGCACGCTGCTCCTGGCGACGCTGGTGGTCCTCACCGCCGACCCGCTTCTCCCGGCGGACACCCGGACGGGAGCCCGTGCGGTCCCCGTCTCCGACGCCGTCCTGGAGATCCGCTTCCCGGACGGCGCCACCGAGGCCGTCACCCCGCCGGCCGGTCCGGGGTGAACGCCGGCGCCGCGCGCGTCGCCGCTTGCGGTCGGCCCGGGGGAGCGGGCAGGGTTCCGTGCCGTGGCCACCTTGCTGATCGTCCATCACACCCCCTCGCCCAACTGCCAGGCGCTCTTCGAAGCGGTCGTCTCCGGCGCGACGGCTCCCGAGATCGAAGGCGTCCGCGTCGAACGGCGGGCGGCCCTCGCCGCGACCGCCTCCGACGTCCTGGCCGCCGACGCCTACCTGCTGGGCACCCCGGCCAACCTCGGCTACATGTCGGGCGCGCTCAAGCATTTCTTCGACCAGGTGTACTACCCGTGCCTCGACACGACCCGCGGTCGGCCCTTCGGCTACTACGTGCACGGGGGCAACGACGTCACCGGCGCGGTACGCGGCATCGAGGCCATCACCACGGGCCTGGGCTGGCGTCGCGCGGCCGAGCCGGTCACGGTCACCGGGGAACCGGGCAAGGCGGACGTGGCGGCCGCCTGGGAACTGGGGGCGACGGTGGCGGCCGGTCTGCTGGACTGACCGGCCGCGGGATCATGGCAGGTGGGCAGGGCAGGACGGCCGGCCCGGGCTCAGTTCCACAGCGGATACGTCACGACACGTGCGAACTGCGCAGGCCTGGCCCCGGGGTAGGTCAGGCTGATCCGGCTGTAGTGCTGCACCTGCGGGTTCTTCTTCCAGGACTGCGGCCGGTCCAGCTTCACCACGACGGCGTACGGGTGGAAGGTGCCCGCCGCGCAGTACGGGTCGCAGTCGTTGACGACGTTGACTCCCGTGGCCCGCGCCGAGTTCGAGCCCCAGTTGTTCCAGTGCAGTGAGACGAGACGGCTGTTGCCGTCGCCGCACGCCAGGATGAAGTCCCTCGGCCGTTCCTGTGTGTGCCAGAAGCAGTCGACCAGGACGGGATCCGTGGCCTTCTGCACCACGGCCTCACGCACCGTGGGCGGTGCCGCGGCCGGTGCCGCCGAGGCCGAGCCGACGGCCGCCGTGAGGCCCAGCGCCGCACACAGCATGACCGCTGTTCTCGTCGTGTGTCGCATCTCCGCTCCCGCCCGCCCGACCCGGGACCCGCCGGTGTGCCGCGCCCCGGTGAGGTTCTCTACCGACGCTACGACGACGAACGCGGCGCGACCACTCGAACGCGCCGTCGCCCCGGCACTGCGGCGACGGAAGCGGTTCGTCGGGCCGGGGAGCCGGGTGTGCACCCCCGGCTGAAAACGTGCGCCGAGCAGACCGAATCCCCAGAAGGCCATGGTCAATTCAAGCCGTTGTTTTGGCATTCCCATGACAAAGCTGTGCACGGAGTGCCACTCTGCTGCCGAAGTTCACCATTCCTTCACACCCGCATCATGCGGCGCACCTGTCATTCACCCCCCACCTCCTTCCACCCGCCTGTCGTGCAGCGCTCCGGACCGGCCCCACCCCGCCGGCCCGCCCCACCTCGGCCCCATCACCGGCCGACCGTCGCACAGAAGGAGAACCCGTTGCCCCGGCGACACCGCCCCACCCTCCGGCGCAGACGCGCCACCGCCCTCGCGTTGACGACCATCGGGACCCTGCTGGCCCTGGGCGCCCCCACCGGCACCGCCGGTGCGGCTCCGGCCGACCCGGGCCCGTCCAGGATCACCGCCACGCCCCGCACCGGCGCCGCCGCGACGCCCCTGTCACCGGCCCGCCGCGCCTCGCTGATCAAGAGCGCGCAGACCACGTCCGGCACCACGGCCCGGCAGCTCGCCCTCGGCGCCCAAGAGAAGCTCGTCGTGAAGGACGTCATCCAGGACGCCGACGGCACCATACACACCCGCTACGAGCGCACCTACGCCGGACTGCCCGTCCTCGGCGGCGACCTGGTCGTCCACCACAAGAGCGGCCGCACCACCGTCTCCAAGGCGAGCGGGGCGACCCTCACCGTGCCCTCCCTCACTCCGAAGCTCCCCGCCGCGAACGCCACCGGCAAGGCACTCGCGGCCGCCAAGAGCGCCGAGGTCAAGGGCTCCGCGGCCGCGAACGCGCCCCGCCTCGTCGTCTGGGCCGGCGCCGGCAAGCCCGTCCTGGCCTGGGAGACGGTCGTCGGGGGCGTCCAGCAGGACGGCACACCGAGCGAACTCCAGGTGGTCACCGACGCGACCACCGGCAAGCAGCTCCTCGCCGCGGAGCAGGTGGAGACCGGTACCGGCACCGGCCAGTACACCGGCGCGGTCCCGCTCGGCACGACCCTGTCGGGATCGACGTACCAGCTCACCGACGGCGGCCGCGCCGGACACAAGACGTACGACCTCAACCAGGGCACCTCCGGCACCGGCACCCTCTTCACGGACGACAACGATGTCTGGGGCGACGGCACCCCGTCCAACCGCCAGACCGCCGGTGTCGACGTGGCCTTCGGCGCCGCGGCCACCTGGGACTACTACAAGGACGTGTACGGCCGCAACGGCATCCGCAACGACGGCGTCGCCGCCTACAGCCGCGCCCACTACGGCAGCAGCTACGTCAACGCCTTCTGGCAGGACAGCTGCTTCTGCATGACCTACGGCGACGGCTCGGGCAACACGCACCCGCTGACCGCCCTCGACGTGGCCGCCCACGAGATGAGCCACGGCGTCACCGCCGCCACCGCCAACCTGACCTACTCGGGCGAGTCCGGCGGTCTGAACGAGGCGACCTCGGACATCTTCGCCGCAGCCGTCGAGTTCCACTCGAACCTCGCCGCCGACCCCGGCGACTACCTCGTCGGCGAGAAGATCGACATCAACGGCGACGGCACCCCGCTGCGCTACATGGACAAGCCCTCCAAGGACGGCTCCTCCCGCGACAACTGGAGCTCCACCCTCGGCGGCGTCGACGTCCACTACTCCTCGGGCCCCGCGAACCACTTCTTCTACCTGCTCTCCGAGGGCAGCGGCGCCAAGACCGTCAACGGCGTCGCCTACGACAGCCCGACCTTCGACGGCCAGAGCGTCACCGGCATCGGCATCGAGAACGCCGCCGCCATCTGGTACCGGGCCCTGACGACGTACATGACCTCGTCGACCGACTACGCCGGCGCCCGCACCGCCACCCTCCAGGCGGCGAGCGACCTCTTCGGCGCCTACAGCCCGACCTACCTCCAGGTGGCCGACGCCTGGGCCGCCATCAACGTCGGCAGCCGCATAGCCCTCGGTGTCAACGTCGCCCCGATCGCCGACCAGGTCAGCGGTGTCGGCCAGGCCGTCAGCCTGCAGGTGGACGCGTACACCACCAACACCGGCGCCGGCCTCACCTACGAGGCGACCGGGCTGCCCGACGGTCTGAGCATCAGCCCGAGCGGACTGATCTCCGGCACGCCGACCACCCTCGGCAGCAGCGACGTGACCCTCAAGGTCACCGACAGCACCGGCGCGTCCGTCTCGGACACCTTCACCTGGCGGATCGCCTACATCTACGCCAACGCCACCCGCGTCGACATCCCGGACAACGGCGCCGCCGTGGAGTCGCCGGTCACCATCGCGGGCCGCGACGGCAACGCCTCCGCCACCACCTCGGTCTACGTCAACATCGTGCACACCTACCGCGGTGACCTGACCGTCGACCTCGTCGGGCCCAACGGCACCGTCTACTCCCTGCTCGACCGCAGCGGCGGCTCCGCCGACAACGTCGACCAGACCTTCACGGTCGACGCCTCCGCCCAACCCGTCAACGGCACCTGGAAGCTGCGCGTCCAGGACCGTGCGTCCATCGACACGGGCTACATCCAGCGCTGGCAGCTCACTCCCTGACAGCAGACCGCCCGACTCCGCCGCCCGGGTCTCACGAGGCCCGGGCGGCGGCGCGTGTCCGCGGACGGTGCGGCCGGACGGCCGAGGCCGCCGGGATGAGTTGGAAGGTGGAGGACGACTTCCAGGACTCGAAATCCACCGTCTCACTCGACCGGACCCAGGTCAGGCGCTACCGGGCGTGGAAACGCCACGTCACGATGGCCATGGCGGCCCTCGCCCTGCTCGCCGTACTCGCGGCCATCGACAGGACCAGCCACCCCGCCCGATCCTGCGCGACCATACCGACCAGGGCCCGCCGGCCGATTGCGGTGCGATCGCGCTGACCGTACCCGAGGCCCAGCGACTGTTTCACCTGCTCACCACGCGCATCTGCGACCTGCTGCCGGCGGCCATGCACGCCCGAATCGCCCGGCGTCTGAACTGGTCCGACTGGCGACGACGCCACCAGGCCCGAGCCCGCCGGCACCACTACCGAACCCGACTCGCCCTCGACGAATGACACCGCGTCGGGTCGCGATCCACGACTGGGGTACCGGGCGTGGGGACGACTCCGCCCACGACCTGGGCCAGGGGCGTGCCGCGCGCCCACAGCCGAAGCCGGGGACCGTCGATCAGATACGTGCGGCCCTCGCGCGCGGCCCACACCTCGTCCCGGTGCGTGAACGTGCCCCGGTGCACGACGAGTCGCAGCGGGGGACCGGCCCGGCCCCGCGTCGGCATCCGGGCCCGGCAGGAGCAGGCCGACTCCTCGTCGGGCAGCGGCTCGGCCACCGGACGGAACGCCACGTCGAGCAGCAGACCCCGGCCGTCACGAGCGGCGAGATGGAGGGTGTCGTGCTGAGGGGGCGGCAGCACCCGCCAGCCGTCCCGCCGGAGCATCCGGGCCACCGCGACCACCAGCACGGGCATGTCCAACTCGGCCAGCTCCTCGGCGGTGTAGTACCCACCGCGCCGCCGGGCCGGCCGCCGGGACCGACGCCGTACGACGACGGCGACGACCGCGAGGGGCACGAGGAGCAGCGCGCAGGCCCGGCCGCCGAACGTGCGGGAGACCAGCGCGAGTCCCGCGACCGCGGCGCACGCGACGGCGAGCAGGGTGGCGAGGGCCGGCAGCACTTCGCGTAATCGAGGCCCGTCGCGGCCCGAGGCCCGCAGCTCACGCACGGTCCGCCGACGCCTGGCCCACGCCGACTCACCGGCCGGCGCCCGCTCCCGCCTGCGTGCCATCAGGGCCGGCCCCCCACCCCTCACACAACGACGTGTAAGGGGTGGATACCCGCTGAGTCGGGACATGCCCTCCGACGACATGTTTCCGCCACCGGCTTGGCCGAAGAACGCCGAGACGGGCCGCAGCGCGAGGGCGCCGGGCCGTTGTCAGTGGTGGATGACAAGCTGCTGGTCATGGACGAGGTTGAGTTCTTGCGGGGCCGGGTCTACGGCGCCGACCACGACGACGCCGGCCCCCGCCCGGACCGCCGGTACGCGCACCTGGTGGGCGGCCCGCTGGACGGGCTGCTGCTGGACATCACGGACCGCTCCGATCACGAGCTGCGCGAGGTGGCGCTGACCACGGAGATAGGCCGCTACGGGCCCGGCGGCCACGCCCTGTACGAGCGGCGAGGCACCGCCGACCGCCGGTTCGACTGGCGCGGCGACGCCCCGGGCACCCCCTGAACCACCCGGCCCGTGAACTCCCCTGCGCCGACGATCTTCCTTTTCAGTGTCCCGAAAATCTTCATGGAGTACCTCCATCGCAAGGGAAGTGACGCTGAATCGGAATCGAGTATGTGATCACGCCAGAATGTCTTTCGCAGGTGTGAAAACGGGGGTGCACTACCAGTCAAAAGGCCTCGGGCATGCGATGGCTGGTGCCGCTCAGGAAGGCACTGGCTGGTGCTCTGACCGCACTGGGTTCGCCGGGTTGGTGGTCGTGGCGGTTGGATGTACGGTGACGTCCGATCCGACTGCTGGAAGGCGCGGTGGCCGAGCCTGTCCGTGTGCGCAGGCTGACCGACCAGGAAGGCCGGCGGCTGCAGCAGCACGTGCGCCGGGGCAGAAAGAGGCATTCGGTGGGGCGGCCGCCGGCCACTCGCCTCGGATGCATGAGCACGCCGTCCCGGCCCGCGGCCGCACAACGTCAGGGCCGGAGTGCGACCAGGAGATCAACCACGTAGGTCTCTTCCACCTCCTCGCGAGGAAAAATCTTGACCAGCCGCTCACGCTCATCGGCGAAAAATGCCTGGCGGTCAGCCTCTTCAAGGACGAGGAATGCCGACCGGCTGCCGATGTTGGCGAGATGCACGTCCAAGGAGACACTGCGGCTCCAGCGCACTTGACGGCGCGCAACCCGTAGCCCTGTCAGCCCCGCCAGCCGGATGGCGTCGTTGTCCGAGGGACGCACGGCAGACCTTGGCTTCACCCCGCAGTGGTGCGCAATGCGCCCGTGCTGCTCGCGGATCCACGGCACGTCGAAGGCCGTGGTGTTCCACCAGATCGCCAGCGCACCGCCCGCTCGCAGGACACGCAATGCCTCCGGGACGGACCGGCCAGGGTCGGTCCACTGCCAGGACTGGGCATAGGTGACGAGGTCGCAGGAAGCCTCGACCAAGGGCAGAGCATTTCCGTCCCCTCTCACGATCGGCGCCCCGGGAAGCGCCTGATGGAACTCACCCGCCATGGCCTCACCCGGCTCGACAGCGATCACGTCAGCTCCTCGCTCCCGCAGCAGCACGCTGGCGATTCCGGTACCCGCGCCGACATCGGCGACCCGGGCGCCCGCCAAGCGACAGCCTGCGAACTCCTCGATGCAGTCAAAGAGCGCGGCTGGGTAAGAAGGCCGACTCGCCGCGTACTGAGCCGCGGCTACGTCGAAGGACTGGGCGCGAGAACTGGCGGTCATACCCTCATCATCGCCTTCCGCACCAAGCATTCGACTATCACCAACCCGGCGAACCTGTGCGGTCACAGCACCGGGTGAACTGCTCGATGCCGCCTTCTCGTCGTCCGCGCTGCACTCCTTGCGCTCCCGGTGACCGGAACGGTGGCTTCCATCGCGGGAGGGTGATCAAATGTGCGAATGTCTACAGGATCCACATCCGCCACTCGTGCGGCGACCACCGCACCGGCGGTCCGTCACGGCTGGCACAAGCTGCTGTTCGGCCTCTTCCTGCTGGGTCGCGCGACCCGCATTCCGGCCGCGTTGGACGGTACGACGGGGGCGACCCCCTCGGGCTGGTGGTACGTGCTGTGGGAGGTGCTCGCCCTGGTGCTGGCGGCCTTCGCAGTGAGTGAGTGGGAGATCCTCAATGCGGCGTCCTGGCGCATGTCGGTGTCGCAGTGGGTCTGCATGGTCATCTTCCATATCGGCCTCACCGGGTTCCTGATCTCCGTCATGGTCCGACTGCTCTGACTCGCGGCCCGCGTGATGGCGGGTCAGTTTGTTCGATCGCACGAACATGGCTTCGATGGGTTACTTCTGTCGCCGGGCTCTGATAGGAAACCTTCCTGTCAGTTGCAGCGCAGAGCCACCCCACCCCCACTCCTCACCTGGAGCCACTGTGGTGCACATGCCCCGGCCGATCGACGGCCCCACCCCCACCCCCGCTCCCACCTCCCGCCGCCTCTTCCTCGCCCTCGCCGGCGCCCTGGCGGCAGCCTCCCTGCTCGACGCCCACCCGGCGACCGCGGCCCCCACCGCCAAGGGTCTCGACGACCCGGCGAAGAAGGAGATCGCCATGAAGCTGGTGTCGAGCGCGGAGAACTCCTCGCTCGACTGGAAGGCCCAGTACCGGTACATCGAGGACATCGGCGACGGCCGCGGCTACACCGCGGGCATCATCGGTTTCTGCTCCGGCACCGGCGACATGCTCGACCTCGTACAGCTCTACACCGACCGCAAGCCCGGCAACGTCCTCGCCAAGTACCTGCCCGCCCTGCGCGCAGTCAACGGCACCGACTCGCACGCCGGCCTCGACCCGAACTACCCCAAGGACTGGCGCAAGGCCGCCCAGGACACGGCGTTCCAGCAGGCCCAGAACGACGAACGTGACCGCGTCTACTTCAACCCGGCCGTCCAGCAGGGCAAGACGGACGGACTGCGTGTCCTGGGCCAGTTCGCCTACTACGACGCCATCGTCATGCACGGCGACGGCACCGACCCCACCAGTTTCCGCAACATCCGGCGGCGCGCGCTGACCAAGGCGAAGCCGCCGGCCCAGGGCGGCGACGAGACGACGTATCTGAACGCCTTCCTCGACGCCCGGGTCTGGGCCATGAAACAGGAGGAGGCGCACAGCGACACCAGTCGCGTCGACACGGCCCAGCGCGTGTTCCTGCGCAAGGGCAACCTCGACCTCGACCCGCCCCTGGACTGGAAGGTGTACGGCGACGGCTATCACATCGGCTGAGCGGCTCTGCGCGAGTCCGGCCGACAACGTCGTGCCAGCCTGCGGCCCCATGCCTGGCCCGGCACTTCGATGCAACGGTGGGTCAGTACGCACAACGGCAGCAGCACGGCGAAGAACGCCAGCTCGAGCGCCGGACTGTCCTGCTGCCACCGGCCGATCGTGCCGTCGGTCACCGCCAGCAGCACGGGATGCAGCAGATAGACCGAGTAGCTGATCGTTCCCAGTCCGATCAGCTCGCGCGGTACGCGCCGGTGGCGCGCGGCCAGTCCCACGCCGAAGGTGAGCGCGGCCAGCAGGAACGCCAGGATCCAGCCGCGCCGGGTGAAGTGGGCGTCGTCGCCCTGGCCGTACGCACTCCCCACGGCGCACCCGAGCACCACGGCGGCGGTGACGGCCGCGCGCCGCCAACTGCTCCGGCCGTGCTCGGCCCGGTGGACGGCGGTGCCGAGGAACATCACGGAGAGGATCACCAGCCCCTCCCACATGGGCACCGTGCCGTTGAAAACGACCAGGACGAGCGCCGACACCCCGCCCAGCACCCCGCCGGCCACCCGCAGCGCGGGTGACCCGGCGCTCGCCCAGCAGACGGCGAGCACCATGGCGACCGAGGTGAGCGCGATCAGCGGGCCGGTACCGACCGCGCCGGAGAGAGCCGAGGCCGGCAGGGTGACCCCCGCTGTCGCGCTCACGGCGGCGAACGCGGCGAGGGTGACGGCGACCGCCGCCGACCGCTGGTGCCGACCGGCCGTGAAGAGGGCGACGACCAGCAGATAGAAGGCCATCTCGTAGGAGAGCGTCCACAGGACGAGCAGGACGCTCGGCGTCCCCAGCAGCTCTTGGAGCAGGGTGACATGGGCGACGGCCACGGCGGTGAGGCCCTGTCGGCCCAGGCCGTCGCGCAGTTCGGCGATGCCCAGCAGATTCAGGACGAGGACCCCGGTGACGGCCGCCGCCCACAGCGGGTACACGCGGAAGACCCGTCCGATCCAGAAGGACCGGACACAGCCCCGGCGCTCCAGCGACGCGGGGATGATGTAGCCGCTCACCAGGAAGAACACCATGATGCCGTACCGGCCGAGGTTGAACTGCGGCATCACTTCCTGCCGGAACTCCGGCAGGAACGCCGACGACGAGTGGTCGAGCACCACGACGAGTGCGGCGATGCCGCGCAACGCGTCGAGCCAGCCCAGACGGTAGGCGGGTGACCGAGCGATCACGGAGTGTGACGTCTCCGAGGATGGACGGATGACGAGCGGGGGTTCCATGGGAAGACCGGGTTCTGTGCGGCGAGGTGTTCGCTGAGGTGACGTGAGGTGAGGTGTGCGGTGAAGTGTTCGCTGAGGTGTGCCGTGAGCGGGGACAGTCCCTACTCGTCGGGCAGCGTGAGCTTCAGCGGAACACAGGGCTTGGCCTCGCTCTTGCTCGCGTAGAGCTCGACCGCGCGCGGCCGCGACATGCCTTTCATGTTCTCGAAGGCCAGCACATTGCCCCGGCGCAAGGTGAAGTCCCAACTGGCCTTGACCGCGATGCCGGGGACCAGGTTCCCGGTTCGCCTTTCGATCACCGGGAACGGGGTGAACTTGCTGCGCTCGCAGACATAGCCGGGAGCCAACACATCAATCGTCACCTCGATGCCCCACGGACGCACCTTCCTCGCCAGTTCGCGCTGGGCGTCGATCCCGATGGCCTGGTCCTTGACGGTGAGCTCGACGGTGCCGTCCCCCTGTAGCTCCGCCGCGAACGCCGCCGTGTCGGCCGACGGGCCGGCCGACGAGCCGGGTACGACCGCCACGCCGAGCCAGGCCATCGCGCAGGCCGCCGCGACGAAGGCGATCCGGCGAGGAGCGAGCAGAGAGCGCGCGGAAGCCCTTGTCCAGCCCCGACCCGCTCCGACCTCGTTCGGTTCGGTCCGGCACGCCCCGGCCTCGCGCAGTTCGATCTCCTTCTTGAGCTCGTCCAGGAGCCGGTCCTCGAACGTCGGCCTCGTGCTCATGCTTCCCCCCTTGCGATGTACAGCGCCGATGCGTCCGGCGTCGTGACTGGCGTGGAGCTCGTTCCCGCGGCCGTCGGGTTCGCGTCCGCGGCCTCGACGTCCGCCTCCTTTCGCAGTGTCTTGCGCGCCCGGTGCAGTCGTACGCGCGCCGTGACCTGGCGTATGCCCAGCGCGGCCGCCGCCTCGGTGACCGTCAGCTGGTCCACCGCGATCAGCTCCATGACGGCCCGCTCGCCCTCGGGGAGCCGTGCCAGCGCGGCCAGGGCGCGCCGCCCCGGGCTCTCCGCGTCGAGTCTGTCCTCGATACGGACGATGTCGTCGGCCTCCAGCAGCCTCCGCCCGAAGAAACGCAGATCGCGCTCCGCCTCCCGCGCGACCCGGCGACGCTCCGACGACACCACATTGCGGGCGATGCCGAACAGCCAGGCCGTCTCACTGCCGAGGTGCGGCCGGTAGGAGTGGGCCGAGTGCAGGACGGTCAGGAAGATCTCCGCCGTCAGGTCGGCCGCGGTGTGCGGGTCGTCGACCCGGCGCGCCACGAATCGCAGCACCGCGTCCACGTGGCGCCGGTAGAACTCCTCGAAGAGCTCCGGGTCACGCACCGCCGCGGCGGGCCCACTCGGTAACCGTTCCGCGCCGGCCACAGGCGTCTCCTTCCACCGGGTTCGTCACACGCACTACACCTGTTCTTGGAATGAGGCGCGAAAAGCGTTACAGACGTCGACGACGGAAGGTGAAACCCCAGGCGTGCCGGCCAGGTTCGCGTCGGCGCGCCGAGCGCGGCGGGTGAGTGGTGCACCTGGGGCGTAGGGGGCGGGTTCTCGGGTAGTCGCGCGGATATGAACGGGGTAGTGAAGGCGGTCCGGATGGCAGGTGTCCCGCCCGACCAGGGTTTCTCCGCATCCGACAGGACCCCTGCCGAGACGACGGTGGCACTCGACGGCAAGGACGGTTGTATCGCCCGGGCGCGGCAGCTCACGGGCGACTTCCTCACCCGCGTGCGGCGCCCGGGCGCTCCGCCCGTGCCGGTGGGGGCCGTGGACCTGTCCCAGCTGGTGGTGAGCGAGCTGGTCACCAACGCGCTCAGATACGCGCCCGGGCCGGTGCTGCTGCAACTGCGTGTCAGTGGTGGCACGGTGGAGATCGCCGTCTGGGACAGCGATCCGGTGCTGCCGACACCCCGCGCACCGGATCCGACGCGGGTCGGCCAGCACGGCCTGGAGATCGTGCGGGCCGTGGCGGAGGAATTCGAGGTCGTACGGGCGCCGGTGGGCAAACGGATCGTCGCCCGACTCGGCCTGACCGACGTACCATGAGGCGTCCCGCCCCTTCCGGCCTCAGGCCCGGACGGCGGACGCGTCGATGACCTCGAACGTAGCCCGGCCCAGGACGAGCACACCGTCCGACAATGGCGTACACCGCACGCCGCCTTTGCCGCGCAGGGCGCGCTGGGCGCCGGGGCCGATGGTGACGTCCAGCCACGCGCAGGGGCGCGCCGGGAGGTTCACGGCGAACGCCACCGGACCGGCCGCGCCGTCGAGGACGACGGTCGAGCCGACGTAGGCGTCGATGTCGACGCCCCGCAGCAGGACGTTCCGGCGCGTCTGCCGCAGACCGACGGCCGCGTCGATGTGCCGCGGGAGGTTCTCCGCGGCCATGAGCGTCACCGACGCGTCCCGGTGGGCCGGGCGGCCGAAGTAGCGGTCACCGACCAGCCCGAGACCGCGACGGACCTGAACCTCCCGCACGAGCTCGTCGTCCGGGCCGTCCGACGGCCCGTCCGCGGGCCGCCCCGCGAACCGGTGCGACGCCGACACCAGCAGCTCCACCACCTCGACCTCGGTCATGGAACCAGCCTAAGCGCGGCGCCGCCCGGTTCGGCGGGTCAGGGCAGGAGGGGGAGGGCGGCGCAGTTGGAGTGGGCGGGGCGCCCGTTGAGCCGGTCGGTGAGCCAGGAGATCGCGTCGCCCTGGTCGACGAGCAACGGCGTGAAGTGGTTGATCAGGGCCCGGCCGACGCTCGGCAGGATCACCGGCTTGTACGTGACGTCGGCGCCCTTGGCGCACCAGGCCGCGGCGAGCGAGCGCGCCTGCGCGTGCGGCACCAGCTCGTCGGCGGTGCCGGTCGCCAGCCGCACCGGAGACGTCGGTTCGAGGGCGCCGATGCGCTGGTCGGCCAGGAACGCCTTCAGCGCCGGCTCCGACTGGACGACGTCGCCGATGGACCGCCCGTCCGTCGTCCAGGCGGTGCTGCGCGCCGAGTTGTAGGCGAGGAGGGCGTCGCCGACGCACATCGTCGACAGGTCTTTGAGCGCGGCGCGGCCGGCCGCGTTGAGGTGCGCGTCGGCGATCGGCTCGAGGGCGGGGTCGGACTCCAGGAACCCGTTCACCGCCCAGCCCAGCGCTCCGGCCAGATCGCTGCCGTCGATGGCCCTGGTGACGGAGACCAGGTCGGCGGGCGGGGCCCCCGTGTAGGTTCCGGAGAGGGTGACGTCGGGGGCGTAGGAGGGCTGCAGTTCGGCGGCGGCCGCCGTGGCCCCGCCGCCCTGGCTGTAGCCGAACAGCGCCACCCGGGAGGCGGCCGTGAGCGACGTACCGTCCAGGGCACGGGCCGCGCGGACGGCGTCCAGGACGGCGTGCGCCTCGTCGACCCGGTTGACGTAGGTGTGCAGCCGGTCCGTCGAGCCCAGCCCTGTGTAGTCCGTGACGACGACAGCGATGCCCCGCGCGAGGAGACGGTAGATCGCCAGGTCCTCGTAACCGACTGACAGTGTCTGGCCGTTGACCAGGAGCGGGTGTTCCAGGCCGAGGGAGGCTGAGCACTGGTCGCCCTGGCCCATGGTGCCGGGTGCCACGGCGACCAGCGGCCGTGCTCCACCGCCCTTCCAGCGGGCCGACGGCTCGATGTAGGCGCCGGTGACCGCCATGGGCCGGCCGGCGGAGTCCGTGGACTTGTACATCAGCCGGGTCGCGGTGCCGGGCAGCGGTCCGTCGACGCCCGGCAGGCTCAGCGCGAGGGGCAGTGGTTCGGAGCGGACCAGGGCGCCGTCGGCCGCCGGGAGCGTGGCGGGCGGGTTGTAGAACGTGGGGATGGTGACGCCGCGCGAGACCACGGCGTCCGACTGCGCTGTGGCGTCGGCGGGTACGGCGGTGACGCCGAGGCAGGCGGCCGCGGTGACGGCTGCGGCCAGCAGGCGGGTGGGGGTGGGCATGGCGGACCTCCGGGAAGGGGGAGGCCGAGCCTTCGTCTGCGGCTCGGGTGGCGGACGGCCCGGTGGGGTACGGACCGTGACGACCGAGCGGCACGCGACCGCGGTCGCCCACCGCAGCCCCGCACCGCTCTTAGACGAACTGTCAGGACCGTAGCGGTGGTTCGGTTACCTCGGGTAGCGGCCGGTAGGTTACGGTTCAGTAATATGACTCTCCGGTAGCAAGTCCGAAGCCTTCGCATCGGCGGTCAGGCCCGCTCACGCGGTGTGGTTGACTTGCTCCGTGTTGCACGAGTCGGTGTTCCGCACCACGGACCTGCCGGTGGGCGATCGGTTCGAGGCGTGGGCGGAGCGCATGGGCAACACCCACGCGCCCATGCACCTCACCAGCGACCGCACCGCGGACTACCACGGCCACCAACGCGTGATCGGGCTGGGCGATGTGACGGTGTGGCCCGCCACCTTCGACCACCTGGTCTTCCGCCGTACGCCGAAACTCGTCCGCCAGTCCGATCCCGAGACCTACCACCTCTCCCTGCTGCTGAAGGGCGAGGGAGCCGCCGACTGGGGCAGACAACAGGCCGCCTACCGGATGAACGACTTCCACATCAACTCCTCCTCCCGGTCGTGGGAGGTCTTCACCGGCACCGATTCCGTCACCATCGTCGGCCTGGAGGTCCCGCGTGCCCTGGTGGCCGTGCCCGGGCAGCGAGCCGACCGGATGCTGGGGACTCTCCTGTCGGGCCGGGAAGGGATCGGCGCGCTGCTCTCGCAGTTCCTCCTCCAACTCGTCGCGGACACCTCGCCCTACCAGCCCACGGACGCACCCCGGTTGGGCACGGTCGTCTCGGACCTGGTCACGGCCCTCTT
Source organism: Streptomyces sp. NPDC050121 (assembly GCF_044460385.1). Lineage (NCBI taxonomy): Bacteria > Bacillati > Actinomycetota > Actinomycetes > Kitasatosporales > Streptomycetaceae > Streptomyces > Streptomyces sp. NPDC050121. Next base: position 69,928 of record NZ_JBITJV010000042.1, read on the forward strand.
CGCGCACGCCGCGGACGCCGACCTCCCGCTCCCGCCGGAGATCCACGGCCGCACCCTCACCCTCCAGGTCAAGACGTTCATCCGCCGACACCTCGGCGACCCGGACCTGACCCCCGCCATGGTCGCCGCCGCACACCACATCTCCCGCAGCTACCTCTACCGCCTGTTCCAGGCCGAAGGCCTCACCGTCGCCTCCTACATCCGGGACCAGCGACTGGAAAACGCCCGCCGCGAGCTCACCGACCCGCGGCTGTGGGCGCTGCCCATCCACGCCGTCGCCGCCCGCTGGGGCTTCCCCCGCGCCGCCGAGTTCACCCGGGCGTTCCGCACCGCCTACGGCCTCCCGCCCAGCGAACTGCGCGAACAGGCGCTGAACGAGGCCCAGCCCCCGGCGCGCTCAGCCCTGCCGCCCACGGCATCGGCGGTGGACGCGCCACAGGGCGCAGCGGTGGATGCAGAGGTGGAGACGGGGGGAAACAGGGTGGGGACATGGGTGGACGCTCCGCCAAGCAGGCGTGGACGGTCGGCTAACGACACACCGGGCGTCCCTCCCGCATCCTGGTGATCCGCGGTGAACGCCGAACCCGCGACAGCCGAGGCCGTGCCAGGACAACAGGGGAGTCCTGGCACGGCACGGCACGGGCCCCCCACGACGCACGCCGTACACGGCCGACGACGCACGCCGTACACGGGTGATCGAGTGGTGACGGCCCGGCCCCGGGCGTACCGTCGAACGGTGGCCCCGACAGTGGACGCGCCCGTTCACTGACCTCTCACCAGGGCCCGCGTCCGAGCGGGCGACATGTCATGAGCAGCGTTCCGCAACCGACCTCGGCACCCGAGGCCACCGTCCGGCAGGACGGTGGCGGTAGCGCGATGGCGCTGCTGGTCATCGCGTCGTGCCAGCTCATGGTGGTCCTGGACATCACCATCGTGAACATCGCGCTGCCGGACATCCAGCGCTCCCTGGACTTCTCCACCACGAGCCTGGCGTGGGTGGTCAACGCCTACACCCTCACCTTCGGCGGCCTGCTGCTGCTCGGCGGCCGGACCGGCGACATCCTCGGCAGACGGCGCATGTTGGTCTTCGGAGTGCTGCTGTTCGTGCTCGCCTCCCTGCTCGGCGGCCTCGCCCAGAACGAGGCCCAACTCCTCGCCGCACGCGCCCTGCAGGGCATCGGCGGCGCCATCGCCTCCCCGACCGCGCTCTCCCTGGTCAGCACGACCTTCCGCGAAGGTCCCGAGCGCAACCGGGCCTTCGGGGTCTTCGCCGCGGTCTCGGCGGGCGGCGGCGCGATCGGCCTGCTCGCCGGTGGCGTGCTCGTCGAGTGGCTGAACTGGCGGTGGGTGCTCTTCGTCAACGTTCCCATCGGACTGCTCATCGCCCTCGCCACACCCCGCTGGATCGGGGAATCCGAACGCCACCCCGGGCACTTCGACCTCACCGGCGCGCTGACCTCCACCGTGGGCATGGTCCTTCTGGTGTACGGGTTCATCAGGGCCGCGCAGGAAGGGTGGCGGGACGCGTTCACACTGGCCTCGTTCGGCGCGGCCGTCGTCGTCCTCGCGCTGTTCGTCCTGGTCGAACGGCGGTCCAGGCAGCCGATCACGCCGCTGCACATGTTCGCCGACCGCAACCGGGCGGGCGCGTACGGGATCATGCTGTGCCTCGCCGCCGCGATCTTCGGCATGTTCTTCTTCCTCACGCTCTTCGTGCAGAACGTGCTCGACTTCAGCCCGCTGGCGACCGGCTTCGCCTTTCTGCCGGTCAGCGCGGTCATCGCGGTCGGCGCCGGGCTGGCCTCGCGGTTCCTGCCCCGGTTCGGCCCCAAGCCCTTCATGGTGGTGGGCGCGATCCTCGCGGCGGCCGGCCTGTCCTGGCTGACCCTGACCGACATCCACTCCACCTACGCCGGCAGTGTGCTCGGCCCGATCCTCGTCTTCAGTCTCGGCATGGGCATGGAGTTCGTCTCCCTGACCCTGATGGCGCTGTCCAACGTGCCCCCGCAGGAGACCGGCGCGGCCTCCGGACTCCTCAACGCCACCCAGCAGGTGGGCGGTTCGCTCGGCCTGTCCATCCTGGTCACGATGTACGGCACGGCCAGCCGCAACGAGGCGGACCGGCAGATCCCCGCCTACCTGACCCAGGCGACCCCGGCCGAACGTCTGCGCTTCCGGCGCACCGGGCAGCTCCCTGCCCCCTGGTCCGACGAGATCCTCACCGCCGGCGTCTCGGCCGCCTTCGTCATGGCGGCGATCTTCACGGTCCTGGCCGCGCTGATCGCGGTCGTGGTGATCCAGGTCCGTCCCTCCGACCTGGACCGCCTCAAGGGCGGCACGGTCCCGGGCGGCGTCTGATCCCGCAGGCGCGACGGGGGACGAGGAGCAACTGCGCGGACCGGTCCGGCCGTAACGAAGCGGTCCGGCGGTTAGTGTCCGCACATGGGACATCGAGACGTGGGGATTCTGCACCCCGGAACCATGGGAGCACGTGTCGCGGCGCAGGCCGTGGCGGCGGGAGCCAGGCTCTGGTGGCCGGCGGAAGGTCGGTCGGAGGCGACGCGGCGGCGAGCCGCCGAGTTCGGGCTGCGGCCTGCCGGCAGCGTCGAGGAACTGGCCCGGACGTGCGAGGTCGTCCTCAGTGTGTGTCCGCCCGCGGCTGCGCTCGACGTCGCCGGACAGGTGGCGGCGGCCGGCTTTCGCGGCGTCTACGTCGATGCCAACGCGGTGAGTCCGGAGCGGATGGCCGACATCACCCAGGTGTTCGAGGGCACCGGCGTGACGGTCGTGGACGGCGGCATCACCGGACCGCCCCCGCGCGAGGCGGGCACGACCCGGCTGTACCTCTCGGGCGAAGACCCGGCCGTGGCCCGGGTCGCGGCCCTGTTCGACGGAACGGCACTCACCCCGGTCGTCCTGGCGGGGCCGATCGGGCGGGCGTCGGCGCTCAAGCTGGCGTTCGCCGCGTACAACAAGATCTCGTACGCCCTCGCCGCCCATGCCTGCGCGCTGGCCGACGGCCATGGGGTGCTGGACGATCTGCTCGACCTGGCGGAGCAGCTGCTGCCCGGCACCCCACTGGCCGGGCTCGAGCAGTTGGCCGCCGCCGGGCCGCGGGCCTGGCGGTGGGAGCCGGAGATGCGCGAGATAGCCCGGGCCTGCCGCGCGGTGGACGTACCGGCCGCCTTCGCCGAGGCCGCCCTCGAGACGTTCGGACGGTGGGAGGCCCACAAGGACGACCCGACGGTGACCGGCGGGCAACTGATCGCGGATCTGGTCGAGGACGGTCCGGTGTCCACGAAGCGCCCACGGAGGAGTTTGCCGTCGCAGTGAGCGGCAACGCGATGTCCATGAGTGAACCGAACAAGAAGACGAACGAAGAGTCCGCGGCGGAGCGGCTGACCGCGTCCAAGGCGCGGCGCACCGCGGACAAGGCGACCGCTCCGGCCGCCCGGACCGCGAAGAACGCCGCGACGAAGGCGGACGACGCCGCCTCGGCCACGAAGAACGGGGTCGAGCGCTCGGCCGAGGCGACGACCGGGGCCGTGCAGAGCGCGGCGCACGGAGCCGCCCGGGGTGTCGAGGCGGGCCGCCAGGCGATCGTCGCGACGTCGGGGCAGGTCGCCGCGACTGCCAGGACGGCCTGGACGGTCATCGCGCACCGCAAGCTGGTCGCCGCAGGAGTCGGCGCCGGGCTGTCCGTCCTGACGGCGGCCTCGTACGCCGTAGGGCGTCGCGCCGGCCGCCACCCGCACGGCCCCCTCACCCGGCTCACCGGCGGCCGGATCTGACAGCTTGACCTGATCGTCTCGGCCGCCCTCGCCGTCGCAGGACTCGCAGCACTCGCAGGATTCCGGAACCCCCGCCGTAGCCAACTGGTCCGACTCCACAGGCGGTTGACGGCCCGTTCGACCACGGCGGGGACGTACACGACACAGCTGTCCTCCGGCCGCACGGTCACCACGACCGTCCCGTCCGTGCCCGCCCCGATCACCCCCGGCCGGTGGCGGCTGGACGTCGAGGACCGGCGCCCCGGAGCCACCCCGGCCCGCACCGAACTCGTCCGCCGCACGCTGACCCTCGACGCGCTGCTGCCCTGGTCACGGATCCCCGAACCCGCCGACTCCGCGGGCATCGGCCGCTACCGGACGACGATCGACCTGCCGTCCGACTGGACCTCGTGCCACGGCGCGCACCTGGACCTCGGCCAGGTCTGCGACACCGCCCGCGTCACCGTCAACGGCATCGGCGCGCCACCCGTCGACCGGCTCAGGCCGGTCGTCGACGTCGGCCCCCTGCTCCGGCGCGGCGCCAACGTCATCGAGGTGGAGGTGGCGACCCCCCTCGTCAACCGACTCCGGGTCGCCCGGCCGACCGTCTTCGGCGCCGTCGCCCGCCAGGACCACGGCCTCATGGGCCCGGTACGACTGCTGCCGTACGGTCAGGCCGTGATCGGCTGAGGGGGAGGGGCGGGCGCCGTCTTTCGGATGTGTCCCGGCCGCCGAAACGACCGTGGGCCCGCCCCCTTCACCCACCTTCGTCGCCGTGCGGCAGACCATCGGCGGACTGCGCCTCGTGTCCGGCTCCAGCACGGTGGGGGCATGGCGGAAACGAATCGGATCAGTCGGGCCGGATTCCTGGCCGGGATGGCGGCGATCGGCGCCGCGGGCGCGCTCGGCCCTGCGGGGCGGGCACAGGCCACGGGACGGCGGCGAGGAGTCAGGCACCGGGGTGTCGTCTACACCGTGGGGGAGGGTGAGACGCCGGCCACGGGCTGGAACGCCGAGCGGATGCGGGCGGACATCCGGGCCATCCGCCAGGACTTGCACGCCGACACGGTCGACGTCACCGGCGACGGCGTGGAACGCCTCGCGGCGACCGCGGCCGAGGCGGCCGAGCAGGACCTGCACGTATGGCTGCAGCCCACCCTGGGCGACGTCCCGCCGCGGGACATCCTCGAACACCTCGCGGAGACGGGCCGCATCGCGCAGCGGCTGCGCAGGCAGGGCGCGAGCGTCGACCTCAGCGTGGGCTGCGAGTTCTGGCTGTTCGTGCCCGGCATCCTGCCGGGGGCGACCGCGCTGGAGCGCATACGCAACCTGCAGAACGGCACCTACGACCCGGTGGTGACCCAGCGCCGGCTCGACGCCTTCACGGCCCGCGCGGCCAGGACCGGCCGCTCGGTCTTCGACGGCCGGCTCGGCTACGCCGCCGCACAGGACGACCAGGTCGACTGGTCGCTGTTCGACGTCGTCGGCATCGACTACTACTCCTTCTTCCCCCGGCCCGCCGACTACGTGAAGGAACTGCGCCGCTTTCTGCGCTGGGGCAAGCCCCTGGCCATCACCGAGTTCGGCACCTGCGCCTACGTGGGAGCGCCGCAGACGGGCGGCATGGGCTGGGACGTGGTCGACTACGACAAGGACCCCGAGGAGATCAAGGGCCACCTGGTCCGCAGCGAACGCACCCAGGCCGACTACGTCACCGCGCTCCTAGGGGTCTTCGAGTCGATGGGACTGTACGCGGCGATGGCCTTCGAGTTCGTCACCCCCGACGCCCCGCACCGCGCGGACAACCCTCGCTTCGACATCGACATGGCGTCCTACGCCATCACCAAGACCGTGCACAAACGCCCGGGGCACCCGGAGGCGGGCTGGCACTGGGAACCCAAGCAGGCCTTCCACGCGCTGGCCCGCCACTACGCCGACCGCGCCCCGGGCACACCGCGTTGAACCGGCGTCTACATCGTCCGCTCCGGCACGCGTGTGCGGCTGCGGGCGCGTGAAGCAGCGGTGACGGTGATCGCCGTCGCCGCCGCGGCCAGGGCGGCGCTGACCCATGCGGCGCCCCGGTAGTCGTCCGCTGCGCCGGTCGCGGCGCCGGCCAGCAGCGGCCCCAGGAAGGCGCCGACGTTCAACGCGACGGTGGCGAACGCCCCGCCCAGGGACGGCGCGTGGGACGCGACGCGCATGACGCGGCCGACGAGAGCCGATCCGACACCGAAGGACAGCCCGCCCTGGACGACCGCCAGCACGAACAGCGGGACCGCGTCCGCGCCGGCGACGGCCAGCGCCGCCCAGCCGACCGGCAGCGCGCACAGGGCACGTACCAGGCCGCGCCGCATCCGTCCGTCGCCCGTCCGCCCGGCGACCGTCACTCCGACGAAGGCTCCGCCGCCGAACCCGGCGAGCAGCCCGGCAACGGCGCCTTCGGGGAGGTGGGCGACCTCCGTGGCAAGGACGGCGAGATAGGCGTACGTCGCGAACGTCGCCCCGTTGACCAGGGCCGCGAGGACCAGCGCCGACCGCACCGCCGGTGACCTCAGTGCCCGCGCTTCGTCCCGGATCGACACCTCCCGCGGACGGGTCGCGTCGGCGGGCGCGGACCGAAAGACCAGCGTCAAGGCAGGCAGGCACAGCGCGGCGACCGCCCAGAACGCGGCACGCCAGCCGGACCAGTCACCGAGCAGCGCGCCCGCGGGCACGCCCACGACGCATGACAGTGTCACGCCCGACAACAGGACGGCGGTGGCCCTGGTCTGCTTGGCGGGGTGGGGCAGAGCGGTCGCCACGGACATGGCGACCGCCAGGAAACCGGCGTTGACGATCGCGGCGACGACCCGGGTACCGAACAGCACGGGGAAGCTCGTCGTGACGGCGCCGACGGCATGCACGACGACGAAAGCGGCCAGGAACGCGGCGAGCGCGCGACGGCGTGGCCAACGCGCGCTGAGCGCGGCCATCACGGGTGCGCCCACGACCATCCCGATGGCGTACGCGGACGTCAGACTCGCGGCGGCACCCATCGACACGGACAGGTCCCGGGCGATTCCCGGCACGAGACCGGAGAGCATGAACTCGGAGGTTCCCTGGGCGAAAACAGCAAGGCCGAGGATGTGGACGAACACAGGCAAGGGATCGACTCCAGCGTCGGAATGCGTGGTCAGAAGCATCCGCGCGTCGCACGTCGACATCGGCCTGCGTCACCTACGACCGACCGAGGCGAGAGCAGAAACGGGACGAGACACGCGCAGCGCGCGTCCGGTCACCGGAAACAGGGTCGAGCACCGACCGGTCGTCGACCGGTCAGCCGACCCGCCGCCGGGCGACCGGCGGCTCCGCTCTGTCCGACTCGGGGCTCGTCACCCGACGCACCCTACGGACGGTCTCCCCGGCCCACAACCGAATTACCTCGTCTCAACGGACCGGGAAGCCGAACGAATACCCCTGCTGCTTCAGCCACGGCAGGACCTCGCGCAGGGCGGCGACGGTCTGGGCGCGGTCCCCGCCGGCGTCGTGGAAGAGGATGGTCGGGCCGTTGGAGACCTCTTTCTTGACGGTGGCGACGATCGCGGCGGCGCCGGGGTGCTCGAAGTCCTTGGTGTCGACGTTCCAGCCCAGCGGCCGCATTCCGTGGGACGCGGCGAGGGTGCGGCTGTAGGGGGTGAAGGCGCCGCCGGGGGCCCGGTAGTACAGGGGCCGCACGCCCCCCGAGGCTTCGGTGATCATGCGCTCGGCGTCCAGGATCTGCTGCGACTGGTAGGCCTCGGACTTGGTGTCCATGGTCGTGTCGTGCGACACGGTGTGGTCGCACAGCCGGTGCCCGGCCGCCACCACCGCCTTGACCAGCTCCGGGTGGGCCTGGGCCTGCGTGCCCACCATGCAGAAGGTCGCCTTCACCCCGTTCTCCTCCAGCACCTGGAGGACCTGCGGGGTCCAGACCGGGTCCGGCCCGTCGTCGATGGTGATGTTGACGCCATGGGCGCCGGCGTCCGACGCGTGGGCGATCTCCACGGCCACCGCCGCCGGCGCCCGGCCGGCGGCGCCCGAGGCTGAGGGACGCGCCGATACGCCCGCTGCCGCCCGCGGATCGTCGGACTGGCCGGCCTGCGCCGTCCACACCGAGGTGGCGGCCGCCACCGCCGTCACCCCGACCGCCGCCGCGAGTACCCGGCCGTACCATCCCCGCCCGCCATGCCGCGCCATGTCTGCCCTGTCCTCGTCGAGTCGCTGGAACCACCTGCAGCTGTCAGGACGGGCAAAGAGCGGGAAGGGATCCGTCTGTTACGGATCACGGACAATTTCGCGGAGGTTCCGGGACGCACGAGCACGCGCACGGCACGGTGTTCAGATCCGCAGCGGGCCGCACAGCAGGGCCGCGGGGCCCGGCGTGCTGCCGAGGCGGGTGGTGAAGGCGATGCCGGCGGCGTACTCGTCGGCGGCGCACTGGCCCTTGTAGCGGCCTGGGCGAATTCGCCGCCGGGGTCGCCGGCGGGCCGGTGGTCGGACCGGTCGAACCAGAGGGTCCGTCCCGGGTGGCCAAGCGCGGTACGGGACGGCACGCACAGCGCTGCCGACACCCGGTCGCCGCGCCGGCTGTAGCCGACGAGGAACTGGTCGGCGGCCTCGGAGGCGGCAGGGGCCCGGGTGGCAGCGGCCCGGGTGGCGGCGACCGCGGAGGGTGCCGGGGTCAGGGTGGCGAGGACCGTGGCCAGAGCCTCTGGGGGCCTGTGGGGGTGTGTCGGTGGGAGGCGAACGAGCGGCGGCTGCCGGCCTACGGACGCGCGGCGCCCGGTGCCGGCCCGATGAGGCCGGGCGCCGGGGCGCCGCGCAGAGGTGCAGTGCCCGTGGACGTGGACATCACCAGCTGTGGGCGACGTCCAGCACGAGGTGATCGGCCAGCCGCAGCACACGGAAGGGCAGACGGGCGCGCACGCCGAGCCCGAACTGCGTCACGCCCTCGAAGCTCCCGGCGTACCGGGTGTCCTGGAAGGTGCGGTAGCCGGTGAGGTCCACGCCCGGCAGCGGTTGCGCGACCCGTCCGGGGTAGGTGGGGACGCCGGTCTCGGGGTTGTAGGCGGGCGCGTTCACCCGGACGTCCAGGATGGCGCCGCCGCGGACGGGGATGGGGCGGCCGGAACCGTCCTGTTCGAGCACGTCGACGTAGCCCACCGAGAAGCCGAGCGCGTCGCCGCCCGCGCCCGGGACGTCGATGACGAACCGGTCGTAGCAGTCGTGGGCGCCGGTCCTGACGTTCGTGACCGGGGTCGCCGTGCTGGTGACGAACGTCTTGTCCAGGCTCCCCCAGCCGGTGGGACAGGCCGCAGCGGTCCGGGTCGCGCCGGCCGGCGCGGCTTCGGCCGGGACCGCGGCCACACCGAGCGTGGCGGTCAGGAGGGCGGCGGTGGCCCAGATGGTTCTGCTTCGCACCATGATCTCCCCCAAGGATTTGTGTGGCGGACATCAACTGAGACAACCGGATCGCCCCATGGGTTGCACTGTCTTCGCGTCTCTCTGTATGGCGCGAGAGAGCCGACCCGGAGCGGAGCCCGTGGCCTGAAACCGACGGACCTTCTTCGGCGGCTCATGCCTGTGTCCCCGGCCGCCGACATCGTCCAGGGACACAGGGGCTCGTGGGTCAGTGTGAGGTCAGCGTGCGGCCAGTTTCCAGAGGTGGTCCGCCGTGCCGTTGTCGGTCCACTGCAGGACCTGCGCGCCGGACGAGGTGCTCATGCCGTTCACGCCGAGCAGGAGCCCGCTGTTGTAGTTGGCGATCTTGTAGAAGCCGTCGCGGGCCGGAATGAGCTGCCAGAGGTGGTCGGCGGTGCCGTTGTCACCCCAGATCAGCGCCGTGCCGCCGTCGGCGGTGCTCATGTTGTTGATGCCCAGCAGCAGTCCGCTCTTCTGGTTGACGATTTTGTACAGGCCCGAGCCCGCCGCGACCAGGGTCCAGTTCTGGTCCGTTCCCGTCGTGGACGTCGACTGGACCACCGAAGTGCCCTGGGCCGTGCCCGCGTTCACGGTGTCCAGGGCGAGACCGCTGTTCTTGTTGGTGATCTGGTAGCGCCCGACGAGCGAGGTGGAGGCGCCGCTCGGAGTGATCACCAGGTGGTAGCCGTCGGAGGCGTTCATCGTGACGGGCACGGTGATCGAGCCGTTGCTGACGGCGTAGTCCGCGTCCGAGACGGTGATCGGGCCGGGGGAGGCGGTGAGTCGGCCGGTGTGCGGGCTGTACTCCAGCTTGACGTGGACCGTGCTGCCGAAGGCCGACAGCGAGGAGAGGCCGTTCACGGTCACGGCGCAGGAGCCGGTGCAGCCCCCGGTCACGACGCTGATCTGGTTGCCCGCGCTGTTCAGGGAGGCGAGACCGTCGATGCCGGTCTGCGCGGGCGGCGTGGTGACCAGCATGTTCCCCGACATGTCGCCGTACCACTTGTACGTCCAGTAGGAACCGTTGGGCGAGCCGCCGGTGTCGATGAGCGTGTCGCCGAGGGTGCCGTAGTGGTTCCAGAAGGCGAGCTCGGCGTCACGCACCCCGGCCCGTTCGAACTTGGCGGCATAGCCGATGAGCGCGCCCGAGTTGCCCACCTCGTCGGGAGTTCCGTACTCCTCGATGGCGATCGGGCGCGCACTGATGCCGAGACTCGACTCCAGGGAGCGGTAGGCGGCGACATGGGCGGCGATGTCCTTGCTGCCCTGCAGCTCGTGCCAGGCGATGACGTCGGGGACCGTGCCGCTCGCCTTGGCGTCGGTGAGGAAGGAGCTCATCGAGGACTGGTTCCACGCCGAGTGGCTCGGTCCCTGGATCGGCGTCCTGGTGTCCTTGGCGCGGACCTCCTTGAACGTGCGCGCCCAGCCCGCGTCGAACGCACCCGCGTTGGCGGTGTTCCAGGTCCAGTCGGGTTCGTTCCACAGCTCGTACGCGCTGATGTTCGTCGCGCCCGAGGACTGCACGGAGGCGACCTGCTTGTCGACCGCGGACAGCCAGTCGGCCCAACTAACCCACTTGTAGGGGAAGTTCGGGTACCAGTCCGGCATCCGTACGACAACCTTGGCGCCGGCGCGGGCCGCCTTCGGCGCGACCACGAGGGCGTCCCCGGCCGGCTTGGGCTCGCCGTTGGGCAGTTGGGAGCCGCCCGGGGCCATCTGGACGAAGGTGTTCGGCTTGAGCGCGTTGACCACGCTGTCGGCGGGCGTGCTGTTGTCCGCGAGGCCGTAGAGACTGCCGGTCGCGACGTGCGTGACCGGCCGGAGGGTCTGGCCCGCGTTGACGACCAGGGTGGTGGCTGTCGTAGGCGCGGCGTCGGCGGGGACCGCCGCGGCGAGTGCGGCAGCGGTGAGAGCGGTGGCGCCGACGGCTGCGGTGAGGCGGCCGGACAGGCGTGGTCTGGTGCGGCTCATCAAGGGAGTTCTCCTCACGGAGGGAGGGAATTGGAGGGGGTGTCAGAGTCTGTGTCATATCCCCGGTCGGATCAGCGCGCGGCGTCATGGGGGTCCCCCTCTGGGGGAGTGCGTGCCAGGCGTCGCGCGCCCGGCCGGGGATATGACACAGACTCTCAGCTTGTTCTTTATCTACCAGGATCTGCCAGGGCGGCCGATGGCCTTGAGGGTCTCGGGGCGTTTGACGGTCTTGCCGACGTCGTAGCGGGGTGC